>CAYWFZ010000001.1:0-58310 GCA_964458035.1 uncultured Muribaculaceae bacterium
TAACCCATAACATCATCTATTACGGTATTACCTGAACCCCAGTTCAAATATTCAATTGCTGGACCATAGTCTAAAACTGGTTTTGCAACTGATCCTGGGTGTCTAGATGGCATTGTTGCATAGTTATAAGCTAGTTGTTTAGTGTCTCTGCTGGCACCTATTGCAGATATTGAACCATCTTTTACATTTACTACAGATATTCCGGTTTGAACTATATCATTTGGGAATTTATATCCCTCTTTTGTTTTTTGATCATAAGATTCATTGTTCATTACTTTATTAACGACATCTTGTTTTTCTGTATCTAAAGTTGTATGTATTATCATTGAGTCATATACAGGGGTATATCCTGTACCTTTAGTTTGCGAATATCCGGTTCTTCTTTCGATTTCTTTTGTAACTGTATCAATAAAATCTTGATATTGATTAAATGTTGAGTCTGTTTTAGTTAGAGTAGAAGACATTGGGATAGCCTTAGCATTATCTCTTTCTTCTTCAGTAATATAACCATGTCTACACATTAGGTTTAGTATTGTATTACGTCTATTTTCTGCAGCTTTTGGATGTTGGTGTGGATCATATGCATCAGGAGATTGGAATAATCCAGCGATAGTTGCTGCCTCTACTAATGTTAAATCTTTAGCTTCTTTGTCGAAATATACTTTAGCAGCTTGTTGAACTCCATATGTTCCAGATCCTAGATAAGGAATATTTACATAGAATTCCATTATTTGATCTTTTGTATAATTCTTTTCGAAGACAAAGACTGAAAGATAGATATCTTGGAATTTTCTCTTTATTCCAGCAAATCCAGATGCTGTATTACTTGTTGCAGCATTTTTTGAAACCTGCATGGTAATTGTTGATCCACCACCTGCATCGTTTCTTCCAAGTAATTGACCAATTACAGCTTTAGTAAATCTTGCAATATCAATACCATTATGTTGGAAGAAGCGTGAATCTTCTGCCGAAACTATGGCATCTACTAAAACTTCAGGTAAATCATCATATGTTACTTTTTCACGATTCTCAGTTCCACGTCTAGCAAATTCGTTGCCATTTACATCTAGGAATACCGATGCTGATGATTTGTATAATCTTTCATTACTTATTTCTGGTGCTGTTGCAACTATATAAACGCAGAATGCAATAATTAAACTAAATCCTGTTATTAAGCATAGCATCATAAGTATTAGTATTTTATCTTTTAATGTTCCATACTTGAATTTCTTTTTGAATTTTTTCATATCGAATTTAATCACCTTTATTCTATTAATAAAGAAAACAGAGATAAGTGCAAAACCCTTATAGTCTTTATAATGTAGTAAATTAAGTTCATCATCATTTATGTTTATCTCTTTATAACGGTTTTTCTTTTTTATTTCTAACTTTTCAGTTTTCTTTATTCTTTTATGTTCTTTCTTTATTTTAGAAGTTACACCTTTATATAAGATGCGCTCCTTAACATTATTATATTGTTTTATAACAAATTTTTTAATCTTTTTTACACATATTAATGTGACTTTACATAAGAGTAGCATAAATATTTTTAGCTTAATTAGGATAATTTCAAGATATTTTTTTATCTGCTTATATAGGAAAATTGATGCTTTTTTTAACCATTTAAATAGTATTATAAGTATCTCTTTTGTCTTTTTTGCAACTTTTACTGATATTACCTTTGTTTTACTTGCAAATTTATTTATACCTTTTTTTATCTTTTCTTTATCAAGATTTTTTATTTTGTTTTTTACATTTTCAATTGTTATCTTTTCATGCTTTTTATTCTTTTTGTTTGGTAATTTTTCTGTTGAATTAATACCAAGAGATGTAATTACACGATTTCTTTGAATAGGGGATTTTTTCTTTTTTTTGGCTTTTTTATGATTCGTCTTTTTTTTGTTTTTCTTTTTATTTGACATATTAATCCTCCTTGAAATATAATTCATCTATTACTTTTAAATAATCTAAACGAGGTTTTATCTTTTTTTCAATTATTTTACCATGCTTTTCAATAAAAGAATATGGTATACTTTTCCTTTTAGAAGTATTTAGAAAGTTTAATATTACATTTCCATCTAAATAGAAAAATGTGTTGTTCATATATATAATAAGGAAGGAAATTCCTCCATGTTTTATAACTCTTTCCATATGCTTTAGTTGGTGAGCATGAATGTTTTGTAGGGGAAAAGAGGTTGTATTTTGGGTCTCTTTTGCATCAAAGTCTACGTAAGTACCTCTATATATTCCATTATAGTCGAGAGTTGATGGTGTACGAAAGAATGCTTTTGTTATAATTCTTTCTTTTTCACCATATTTTACTTCGCTTATTGTTATAGGTGTTGGCTTTTTATAGATTACTGCGATATCTTCAGAAAGGTAATATTCGTTACTTTGGTTAATTAGATCTTCTAGGTTCATTCCACGATTTGCGTAACTTGTAAATTTATTGTATTCTTTTTTTACTTTTCCTGGATAGTTCATCTAAATTCACCTTATTCAATATTATAATATAAATGGCCTTTTTTTGGAATACTTAAGTAGTTAGTTATTCCAATTAATAGTGATTTATAGTATAATGTTTAACAAGTAAGGGATGTGGAAATGTGAAAATAGAAAGTTCTAATTTGGAAAATATTGCTGTAAGAACTAGTCAGTATCCTACCGATGAAAAGTGTGAATTTCTATTATGTGGACGAAGTAATGTTGGCAAAAGTAGCTTTATTAATACTATTTTAGGTCGAAAAAATTATGCTCATACTTCTGGAAAACCCGGCAAGACTCAAACTCTTAATTTTTATCTTGTTAATGAAGATTTTTATTTAGTGGATGTCCCAGGGTATGGATATGCTGATGTTTCTAAAGAAAAACAAAGAAAATTTGGACTTATGATTGAAGATTATATCAAGACAAGAGAAAACTTAAAATGTGTCTTTTTATTAGTTGATTTTAGACATAAAGCTCAAGAAAATGATGTTTTAATGTACAATTATTTAAAATATTATGAAATTCCAACAGTTATTGTTGCTACTAAGTTTGATAAGGTTAAGGCTAACCAAAAGGAAAAGTGCGAAAAAATATTAAAGGATTCACTTAATATATTGCCACAAGATAAATTTGTTCTATTTTCATCTGTTACAAAAAAAGGTAGAGAAGAAATATACAACATTTTGTCAAGTTATTTAGAGGAGGAAAATAATTAAATTATTTTTCTTTTTTTATATGTTATAATTAATATAAGGTGATAATATGAAAAACATTGTTTTATGTGGTAGTATGAAAGTTAAAGATAGGATAATTGAGGTTAAAAATGATTTGGAAGAATTTGGATTTAATGTTTTGTTACCAATTGAGTGCATGAATGGCTTGCCTAAAAATGAAGCTTCAAGAAAACATTTTGAAAGAATTGTTAATGAAGATAATACATACATTTTAGTTGTTAATAGTGAAGTAAATGGAAAAGAGAACTATATTGGACCAAATACTTTTGCCGAAATAGCTTTTGCATTTTTCTATAATAAGAAAGTATATTTACTTAATGATTACTATGAACCTTTTATGGATGAATTAAAGGGTTGGGGCGTTATACCTTTGAATGGGAAAATAGATAATATTTTATAATGGCTGGTGAGAATATGAAAAGAAAAAATGGATTTACTTTAGTCGAACTACTTGCAGTTATTGTGTTACTTGCACTTTTAATGATTATTGCGATACCAAATGCCTTTAAACTTGCTTCTAAAGTTAAGGGCAAAGCTTATCAGACAAAAGTTGATTTAATTGAAAAAGCTGGACAGGAGTTTGGACAGTCTAATCTTAAACTAGTAAGACAAGGTATAAGCATTACTAACTCAACGGAACATCATTCATGCACTTTTAACTTTGATAATAAGAAAAATATTACAGGAGTATCTTATAATACAAAGATGTATTCAGAAACCGCTACTTTACTTGATGAAGCGAATAGAAAAGAATATTGGTGTACGAGGGTTACTGTTTCTGACCTTGTAAAATCTAACAACTTAGAGTGGGATTATGAAAATCAATGTGATGGTAGGTGCAATACTGATCAAGATAAGTTAAATTATGATAAGACTGTAATTGATCCAGAAAATAACTATATAATGAATAGTTGTCATGTATATCTTTATTATCGTAATAGTAGAGTTTATACATATTTTGATGAGGCAACTTGTGATAATAAATCTGATACTCCAAATAATGATGGACGCGAATATAGACCATTAATTGGATAGTTAAACATATGTGAAAACATATGTTTTCTTTATTTGTGCATTTACTTATTTTATGATAAGATATAAGGGTGAAAAGGGAGGAAAACTTTATGCGAAAATGTGTATGTTTAGTTGGTAGACCCAATACAGGTAAATCATCACTTTTTAATAGACTTATAAATGAGAAAAAATCAATTATAGCAGATACTCCGGGAGTTACTAGAGATAGAATTTACGGAATATGTGATTATAAGGATAAGAGTTTTTCTTTAATTGATACGGGTGGTATTGATTTAGAAAATGCAACATTCAATGATAATATTAGAATGCAAGCTGAACTTGCAATTGATGAAGCTGATGTTATTGTTTTTGTCGTTGATGGAAGAGAAGATATAACTTTAAATGATTTAGCTGTAAGAGATATGTTACTTCGTACTAATAAACGTGTAATTGTTGCTTTAAATAAGATAGATGATAATCATCATGAAGATAATATCTATGCTTATTATGAGCTTGGCTTTGATACAATCATTACTGTTAGTGCTGAACATAAAAGACATATTAATGAACTCCTTGATTTGATTACTGAGGATTTTCCTGCTTATTCTACAGAAGAGAGAAGCGAAGATATTAAATTTTCAATTATTGGAAGACCTAATGTTGGGAAGAGTAGTTTAGTTAATGCTCTTTTGGGTGAAGACAAACAAATCGTTTCAAATGTTGCTGGAACTACCCGCGATTCTGTTGATACTAAGTTTACTTATGAAAAAAGAGATTATGTTGTAATTGATACTGCTGGTATTCGAAAAAAAGGTAAGATATATGAATCAATTGAAAAATATTCTTTAATCAGAAGTTTAAAATCAATTGAAAGAAGTGATGTTTGTTGCATTGTAATAGATGCCGAAACAGGCATTCTTGAACATGATAAACATATTGCCTCATATGCAATAACAGCTGGGAAAGCTATAGTTATTGTAGTTAACAAATGGGATACAGTGGAAAATAAAGATACTGAAATAAAAAATTGGAAGAAACGTATTCGTGATGAATTCCAATTTATTCCTTATGCACCGATAGTATTCTTGTCTTCCTTAATGAAAACACGAATACATACACTTATGCCTGCAATAATTAAAGCTTATACTTCTTATACAGCTGAAGTTAAAACAAGTTTATTGAATGATATTATAAGAGATGCATCTTCCTTACATGAAGCTCCTTCGTATAAAGGAAGACGTTTAAAGATATATTTTGTAAGTCAGTCTGGAACTTGTCCTCCTAAATTTACTTTTAATGTTAATAATAAAGGATTGGTACATTTTTCTTATTATAGATATTTAGAAAATAAAATTAGAGAAAATATTGATTTAGAAGGCTCTCCAATTATTTTACAATTTAAAAATAAAAATGATGATGAGTAGGTGGTTTTATGAAAGATAAGAAAGTTATTTTACTTGTAAGTGTTATATTTGTATCTGCTTTACTTTTAGCATTCACCGTGTTTAAACTTTTAAAAAATGAAGATAGAGAAAAGGGTAATGGTAGTCTAACTGCTTATGGTGTTGTTGTTGAAAAGGGAAGTAATTATTTATTAGTTGAAGGTGTAGATAATGAAAGATATTATGTTGCATACACAAGTGATGATATAAATACCGGTACTTTTGTATCTGTTAGTTATCAAAATGAATCAGAAAAAAAAGCCGGTAAGGGAATTGTTGATGTTGTTTTAAATAATGATGAAATTAAAATAGTTGATGATTTAACTACGACTACGGTTGCTAGTTTTGATGAAGATGAGAAGGTAAGTACGACAACTAAGAATACCAATAAAACTAATAATTCAACGACAACTACAAATGCAAAGATGACGACAACAACTCAATATAGATATACTACTAAATTTAATGAAAATGATATAGTAGCATATGCCTCTAGCACTTATAGCGATATAGAAAATAATAAAAGTGCTTTAGACTCAGCAAAAGAGGGCTTTATTACATTGGTTGACTTTATCTTCTACGATGGAACTATTAAAGGGAAAAAGTTTAGTGAACTAACTTCTTCTGCCAAAGCTAAAGTTATTTATTATACTTTATTAATAGATGGCGCTATTGATTCTAAATGGCCAAATTATAAAGAAAATATTCAAAGCAAATATCATGACATTAAAGATAAACTTGTTGCTAAATATTTAGATATAACTACTTCAATTTGTGAATCAAGCAGTGATAGCTGTGAACAAGCCAAGAGTGACTTTAAGCTATTAAAAGAATCTGTTAAACTTACATGGAATACTTTAAAGAATGCTTTTAGTTACGCTTATAATAAAGGTAAAGACGCACTAGTTTCTTGGTATGAAATATTTAGCGGGAAGAAATAATTATGATTATTAATGGTGATGAACTTGAGGTAGTTATTGAAAGAAAAAGAATAAAAAATATTTATTTTAGAATAAATGAGAATAAAGAAATTTATGTAACATGTCCTAGACTTGTAAGAGATTCTGAAATAAGAAAATTGCTTCAAGATAATATTAAGTCTTTGGAGAGAATGTATAAGAAAGTACTTAAGGATAATGCTAAAAGCGATAAAGTATTACTTTTAGGTAATGAGTTAGAATTTATTGAATCTAAGCGTATAAAATTTGTAGATATAACTGCATATGGACCTAGTGTGGATGCTATTAATGCTTATCTTGAAAAAAAGAGTTTAAAAGTATTTCAAGATAGATTGGATATAATTGCACCAACTTTTTCTAATCTTCCTAAATTTAGACTTAGAACTCGCAAGATGAAGAGCAGATGGGGTGTATGTAATAAGGGAAGTATGACAGTAACTTTAAATACTCTTCTTATTCATAAAAAAGTGTCTTTAATAGATTATGTTATTGTTCATGAACTTTCTCATTGGGATCATATGGATCATTCTCCTGCATTCTGGAGGGAAGTAGAAAAACATTATCCGGACTATAAAAAAGCAAGAAAAGAACTGAGGGATTAAATTGATTGAGTCAGTTAATAATGAAAGAATTAAAAGATATGCAAAATTACAGCAAAAGAAATATCGTGATTTAGAGGGCTTATTTATTGTTGAAGGAGCTCATTTAGTAGAAGAAGCTAAGAAAAACAATTTATTAATAGACATTTTTTCGCTTGATGGAAGTGAAGGAACTCAGGTAAGCGAATCAGTTATGCGTAAGCTTTCTAGTTTAACTACGGCGCCTAATGTTTTAGGAATTGTAAAAAAACGTGAGAGTAAAGAGATTGCTGGAAATATCTTAATTTTAGATGGAATACAAGATCCAGGAAATTTAGGTACAATTATTAGGAGTGCTGTTGCGTTTAATATTGACACTATTATTGCATCTTCAGATACAGTTGATGTATATAACCAGAAAACTATTAGGAGTTCTGAGGGGATGATATTTAATATTAATTATATAGTTGCTGATTTAGAAAAGGTTTTACCTTCTTTAAATGGATATGACATATATACAACAAATGTCGTTAATGGAGAAGATGTTCATAAAGTCGATGTTACCAAAAAGTATGCGATTATTATGGGTAATGAAGGTGCAGGAGTCAGAAAAAATATTGCTACACTTGCTAATAAGACTCTTTATATTCCAATATCCGAAAAATGTGAAAGTTTGAATGTTGCAATTGCAACTAGTATAATATTGTACGAGTTATCAAAAAAATGATTTGGAGGTTACAACATGATAAAAACAGAAGTAATTATTGATGAAGAAAAGTTTAATTTAGCTAGGAAATGGCTAGAATATATTCCTGATTCTTGGGATTTAGATGAACTTATGGAAAAGAATGCTGCATCTTTAGCTGGAGATGTTTTAAAAATATTAGTACAAGTAAGAAGAGATGAAGAGATGTTAGAGACTCTTGATAATGTCTTATCTTATGTAAGAGAAACCGGCTATGTATACGGAGAAATGGAAAAAGATATAAAAGAAATATATGATTATGTTGATTCTAAAGCTTACTATTTTAAGATAGGCGCTCCTGAAAAAGAATATGTAGATATGCTTATTTCGGAAATTGATTTTGGAAGTGATGAGTCATTAAATCGGGTTACTGAAGCTCTTCAAAATATCAATAATGAATTTATACGTATGTATGCAGAAGATAAGGTGCGTGAAGCAAAAGCCTTACATGATGCTAATGAGACTCGAAAAAATGCCGGGGAAAAATCTAGAAGTAAAAGAGTACATAGTGTATTCCCACGTGTCCCAAATAGAATAAAATAAAAAAATTATAGTAAAGGAGTTTTATAACTCTTTTTAGTTTGCTATAATTATTATGGTGAAATTATATGAAAGATTTAAATTTTCTTAAGAGCAATTATATTGCATATCATGGAATTTATGATAATGAGAGAATTTTTGAAAATACATTGCAATCAATTGCACGCGCCAATAAGTTTGGTTACATTATAAAACTCGATGTTAAAATGACAGGATGTGGGACATTAATCTGTTTTCATGATCATAATTTAGAAAGAATGCTCCATGTAGATCAGGATTTACTGGAAATTAGTTATGATGAACTATCTTATATTGCTAAGTACCAAATTCCAACTCTTGAGGAAGTGTTAGAGCTAGTTAAAGGGAATGTTCCATTGATTTTAAGATTAGATACGAAACTTAGAAATAATTTATTTGAAAAAGCTGTTGCTTCTGTTATGGATAACTATGATGGGGATTTTGCTATTTTAAGTGATAATAAAAAAACATTAAAATGGTTTTATAAAAATAGAAGTGAGTATGTTTTAGGATATATTGTTAATTCGTCTAATTATTTAAAAACACTTATATTTAAAAAGTGTGACTTTCTTACTATGGACACAAGTCTTTATAGTGATAAATTTGTAAGAAAACTAAGAGAAAATAACTTTATAATTGGTGAGGTAATTACTAATCCAGAAGAGTTTGAAGCTAAGAAGAATGTTTACGATAATTTAGTTGTAGATAATATACTTGAAAATATAAAATAGATTGTTTATAATAGTCATTTAAGAGGTATTTATGGATAAAGTTTTTGTTGGTAAAATTGTTAATACACATGGGATAAAAGGCGAATTTAGAATTAAGTCTGACTTTGAATTAAAGGATCGAGTTTTTGTTATTGGGAATTCAATTATTATAGATGGTAATACTTATGAGATTATGAGTTACCGTGTACATAAAGGATATGATATGATTACTGTTAAGGGATTTTCAAATATTAATGATGTTATTCCTTTTAAGGGTAAAAGTGTGTATGTTAATCGTGATACCTTAAAATTAAATGATAATGAATATATTTTAGATGATTTAATTGATGCAAGTGTTGTTTGTAATGGAGAGACTCTAGGTGTTGTATGTGATTATACAAGTGGTGAAAATCCATTACTTGTAGTTAAAGCAAAGAAAGACTTTTATATACCTCTAAAGGGTAATTTTATTATTAAGTATGATGCAAGTACAAGATCTCTTTATGTTTCTAGCAGTACAAAGGAGTTGATGATATGAAGATAAGTATTTTAACTCTCTTTCCACATATGTTTGATAATTTTTTAACAGAATCTATTATTAAAAGAGCGATAGATAAAAACTTAGTTAATGTTGAAGTTATTGATATACGTTCTTTTTCTAAATTAAATAATAATCAAGTTGATGATACTCCATATGGTGGTGGGGCTGGCATGGTTATGATGGTTGAGCCAGTAGTTGATGCGATTAATTCGGTTAAAGGTCCTGATTCAAAGGTATATTTAATGAGTCCTTCAGGAAAACCTTTTAAGCAGATTGATGCCATTAATTTAAGTAAAGAAAAACATATTATTTTAATATGTGGACATTACGAGGGAATTGATGAGAGAATTAGCTATTATATTGATGGCGAAATATCTATTGGGGACTTTATTTTAACGGGTGGAGAAATACCTGCTATGGCAGTAAGTGATGCAGTTATTAGATTATTGGATGGTGTTATCAAGGAAGAAAGCTATACAAATGAATCTTTTAGTGAATCTTTACTTGATTACCCATCATATACTAAACCACCAGTCTATGATGGACATGAAGTGCCAGGAGTTTTAATGTCAGGACATCATAAAAATATAGATGAGTGGCGAAAGACTGAACAGATTAAAAGAACTCAAGAAAGAAGACCCGATTTATTAAAATAAGAAGCTAAAACATCCGGAAGAGGGAGGTGTAAAAAATGAGTAATTATATGGTGAAAAAAGATATGCAAACGGGAAAAATCGTCTATATGGAGTATGATTTAGAAGGCTATAGCTTTAAGCCTAAAAACACAACGGATAAGCCTTATATAAGTGTTAATAATGTTACAATATATAAACCAGAGATGATAGATAATTTACTTGCAAAAAAGTTTTCTAAGAAGTTTGATCGTTTGTCCCAGATAATTATGAATTTTTTATTTCAAGATGATGATGACTCTGACGAGGGTGATTTTATGATTCTTCTGGATGAAGTGGCTAGATTAAAGTCGATTGTTGAGTTAAAGTATAAAAAGTTTTTAAGTAATGAAGAATATAAAGATTATATACATAAGCTTGATTTTTTAGATGGACAGTTGAGGCAAAAGATTGCAATAATCAATTATAGAAAGAATTTAGATTACGAAGTGTCTCAAGGTAGAAGTCGTTAATAATTTAGTAAATTTAGTGTTACATGTGATTAATTTCCATTATTAATTGCATTTTTTGTTTTAAAGTGCGATAATCCTTGATTTAAGTGGCGTTTTAATATATAATTTTAAGAGTAAGAAAAGAGGAAGAAACATGAAAAACGTAAAGGAAATTACTGTTGAAGTTAAGGGTAAAGATTGGGAAGCTGCTCTTGACAAAGCTTTTAATAAAAAGAAAAAAGATATAAAAATTGATGGGTTTAGAAAAGGCTCTGTTACAAAGGAAATATTTATTAAAAAAGCAGGTATTGAATCTCTATTTATGGATGCTGCTGATATTGTAATTGATACTGAATATAAGAAGATTATTGAAGATAAGAAAAATGATATTGTTTGTGAACCTTCTGTTTCAATTGAAAAAATTGATAAGGATTCAATAACTGTTAAATTTACTTTAATTGGTAGACCAGAAGTAAAACTAGGTAAATATAAAGACCTTGGTATCAAACGTGAAAAGGTAAGTGTTACAAAAGAAGAAATTGAACATGAAATACATCATATTATGGAACACATGGCCGAAATCGTTGTTAAGGAAAATGGTGAAGTAGTTAAAGGAAACACTGCTGTTATCGATTTTGAAGGTGTTGTAGATGGTAAGAAGCTAGATGGTGGAACTGGTGCTAACTATCCACTTGAAATTGGATCTAATACTTTTATTCCTGGATTTGAAGATGGAATTGTTGGAATGAAGGTTGGCGAAAAGAAAGTATTAAAATTAAAATTCCCAGAAAATTATTCTCCTGAACTTAAAGGAAAAGATGTTGAATTTACTGTTACTGTTCGTGAAATTAAAGAAAGAATTGAACCTGAAATGAATAAGGAATTCTTTGAAGATTTAGGTATTGAAGGTGTTAATTCAAAAGAAACTTTAGAAAAGAATGTTAAAGAAGAATTAACTAAGCAAAAAGAACAACAAGTAGATGACAAATATATAGATGATCTTTTAAGAAAAGCTACTGATAATATGAAAGTAGATATTAATAATGAAATAATTGATGCTGAAATTAATAGAATGGCAGCACAATTAGAACAAGAACTTAAGATGCAAGGTGCTACTCTTGAACAATATTTAGCTATGGTTGGAACTAAGATGGAAGACTTTAGATCGACTTTAAAACCTCAAGCTATTGCTAGAGTAAAAACTAGATATTTACTTGAAGAAGTTGTAAAGGCTGAAAAGATTAGTGCAACTAAGACAGATATTAAGAACAAGGCTAAAGAAGAAGCAGAAAAATATGGTATGAAAGAAGAAGAATTCATAAATGCTGTTGGTGGCGAGGACGCTATTAAGTATGAAGTTGAAATGGAAAAAGCCATTGACATTATTAAAGAAAGTTAGGAGTTTAAATAAACTCCTTTTTATATGTAACCAAGCTCTTTAAGTTTTCTAATATTTAGATAATTAACTGCTAAGATGTCTATTATTTCAGAGATAACTAAGCCATATATTCCAATACTTAGAAAAGATAGAACTGCTAGTGATATTATTTTTATAATACAACCTATTAATGTGGTTTGCATGGTGTATTTAGATAAATTTAAGCCTTGTAAGACACTCGATAAGGGGCCTTCAATGTAAAACAATGGAAAGAATATGGCAAGTAGTTTTATGTAGTCTATACCTTTATTTGTGTCATATAGGATGTCTAATAAAAGAGAACTTCTAAAATATAGGAATATACAATAGATTATTCCAATAAGTAAGGATATACCTATACATCTTTTTAGAAGCTTTCTTATATATGACTTATTATTGTAATTCTTTGATACTTCGGGTATGAGAGTTGTATTTATGGCAAGAGATATGAATGCAGGCATGGTTAATATTGGTATAACGTAGGCATTGTAGACACCATACTCGCCTTGAATAAAGTTTTTGGAGTATCCTACAAATAGTAAGATATTGGTTAAGATTATGGGTTCAAAAAAATAACAGATATTTCCGATTAACCTTCCAGATAGGTTAGGAATGGAAATTGATAGTATCTCATTCATTAATGGTACTCTTATTTTTAAATCAGATAATGTAATACTTATATTTTTAGGCAAGAAAAATAAATACACTATTATTTGAGCTATTTCTGATACGGCTGATATTATAATATAACCTGATACAGCAAGAGTAATAGATTTTTTTAAAAGAAATGGTATAACTACAATTAGAAGCACAAGTCTTACTAGTTGTTCAATTATAGTACTAATAGCATTAGGCATCATATTTTGTTTTCCAAAATAATAACCTTTTATAATTCCTGAGATGCTAGTGAATGGTAGTACAAAGCAAATTGATATTATAGGATAGTAGGTTTCACTGCTTTTTAATAAAGTATTGGATAATATAGGTGCAAAGAATAAAATGATAGCAATTATAACCACATTAAATAACAAAGTTATTGGTATAATGCTTGCAATAATATGAATACCACGATTATTGTTTTTAGCCATGATGCATGATATAGCATAGGGCAATCCCAATTGGGTAATTGCTATTAAAAGAGAATATGTTGGCATGATAAGAGAATAGATGTTTATTCCATCACCAATAATTCTTACTAAAATAATTTTTATAAAAAATCCTAAACATTTGGAAATCATTGTGCCAATTAAGAGGATTAATGTTGACTTTATAAATAAGTTTTTCATGTATTCTCCTTTAAAGTTTATTTGATTTGTTATATAATTATATATGATTTATAATGCAGAAATATTATGGTGATATTATGGAAAATAAATTTACGACACAAAATGAACTTTATAGAAAAGTCTTACCTGCTTTAAAAACGAAAAAGAATGAAATGTATAGAGAAGGTATTAGATGTGTAAAAGAGATTGATCTTTGGGAGTATCATAAGGAATTTACATGGAGAAAAGCTAAAGGGTTAACTTTAGCTAGTATTGTTAATGATATTTTAAATACGGATAGTAAACTATATGAGGATTATATAGTAAAAAGATATAGGGAAAGTGATGAATATGAAAGCACGAATTAAGACTCTTTTATCTATTTGTCAAGAAAATAGATATCTTGATTCTGAGATGGATTTAATAAAGAAAGCAATAGATTTTGCATCAGTTCAACATAAGGGTATGAAAAGAAAAAATGGGGATGACTATATAACTCACCCAATTGAAGTTGCTATAATTGTAGCTAATTTAAATACGGATGCAGAAACTGTTATATCAGCTTTAGTTCATGAGACAATTGATCATGGATCTTCTTCTTTTGAAGAGTTAGAAAGTATGTTTGGGACAGATGTTAAAAATATAGTTGTTTCATTAACTAAGGTTAATAGACTTCATCTTCTTGATGCTTCAGAATCCTCTTCATTATATTTAAGAAAGGTTTTAGTTGCTTTATCTGAAGATGTTAGAGTAATTATTTTAAAACTTGCTGGACGTGTACATAACTTGAGGACTAATGAAGGATTAAGTAAAGAAAAGCAAAAGCAAAAAGCTTTAGAGACTTGGAATGTTTTAATTCCTATCGCGCATCGTTTAGGTATTAATCAGTTAAAAAGTGAACTAGAAGATTTGAGTTTTAGATACTTAAAACCTGATGTTTATAATGATATTGAAGCTGAATTACCTGCCCCAAGAACTGAACTTGAAAATATTCTTGCATCTGTATTAGATGAGATTACTGAACTATTAAGAGATAACAATATTAAGTTTGAAATTAAGGGAAGAGTTAAGTCTGTATCAAGCCTTTATAATAAGCTTTCTAATGGTAAAAAATGGGGAGATATATATGATATTTTAGGAATTAGAGTTATTTGTGAAGAGGAGAGTGAATGTTATTTAATAATTGGTTTGATTCACTCGATTTACAGACCTATTCCTAAAAGGTTTAAAGACTATATAGCAATGCCTAAGGGTAACTCTTATCAATCTTTACATACTGGCGTATTTGGCCCTAATGGTTTTCCTATAGAGGTACAAGTTCGTACTAAAGAAATGAATGAAATTGCTGAACATGGTGTTGCATCTCACTGGTCTTATAAAGAAAAGAATTCTCGTCATATTCAAAGTGTTATGGAACAAAAACTACAAATGTTTAGAAACACTATTGAAGCTAGTAGTGATGAGATAACTGATGATGATGCATTTGCTGATTCTATTGAACAAGAATTACTTTCATCTTCTATTTATGTTTATACTCCTAAAGGGGATGTAGTTGAACTTCCAAGTGGTTCAACGCCAATTGATTTTGCTTATCGAATTCACTCTAGAGTAGGAGAAACGACAGTTGGAGCTATTGTTAATGATCAAATGGTTCCGCTTGACTATAAACTTAACGATAATGATATTGTTAAGATAATGACTGATAAGAATTCGAGTCCTAATAAAGATTGGATTAATTTCGTTAGAACAACTGCTGCTAAGAGCAAAATTAAAGCTTATTTTTCTAAACAAGATAAAGAAGAATACATTGTTAGAGGAAAAGATTTATTAGAACGAGAACTTAGAAGACAAAAACTTAGTATTCAAGACGCTTTAACTGAAGAAAGACAAATGAAAGTTATAAAAGATTTGAAGTTAAGCAATTTTGATGAGGTATATTTAAGTATTGGATCTCTTAGATACACACCTTTATATGTCGCAAATTTATTATTTGAAGATAAAAAGAATGTACAAGACTTGCTTATTGATAAAATAATGAATAATGCAAATACTCCTAAGACTAATTATAAAAATGATATAATTGTTTCGGGATGTGATGATATTCTTGTGAATTTAGCAAGTTGCTGCAAACCTGTATATGGTGAAGCTATAATTGGATATATTACTAAAGGACAAGGAATTACAGTTCATCGCACGGATTGTCCAAATGTAAAAGATTTAGAAACAAGATTAATTGATGTCTCTTGGAATGAAGCAAAAAGGGAAGATGATAAACAATATGTTTCTAAGATGACTTTAGAGACAAATGGCCTTAAAGGTAGTGTTTTAGATATTGTTACTAAAGCTACACTAAGAAATATTTATGTAAGTAGTATTAATGAAATTAACAGAAATGGTGTTATATTTTATGATTTACTTGTTAAAGTAAAAAATAAATCTGAATTAGATTTATTTATGGATGAACTTATGACTTTGCCATTTATCGTTGATATAAAGAGGTATTAGATGAAAGTAGTTGTACAAAGAGTAAAATCAAGCAGTGTTACTGTTGATGGGAAGTTAATTAATGAAATTGGTATTGGCTTTAACTTACTCGTTGGAATTAATGTAAATGATACTTTAGATGATGTAGATTATTTAGTGCGAAAAGTTGTTAATTTACGAGTATTTGATGATGAAAACGGGGTTATGAATAAATCGATTTTAGACACTCCGGGTGCTGAAATTCTTTCAATTTCACAATTTACTTTGCAAGCTGATACAAAAAAGGGAAACCGACCTAGCTATATTAATGCTATGAGAGGGGAAGAAGCTAAAGTTTTATATCAGGAATTTAATAAGAAACTATCCGAGTATGTTAAAACTTATGATGGAGTATTTGGAGCTGACATGAAAGTGAGCATTTTAAATGATGGCCCAATCACTATAATAATTGATTCGAAGGACAAATAATGTCCTTTTTATTTTGTCTTATTTAAGAGCCCAAACATCGTCCCTAGGGTAGTTGATGCTATTATTATTAAGTAATAAATTATATTATATAGTGAATGACTACTTAGTAGAATGAAACTAAGAATAAACATAGAGATGGCTATGCTAATACCATATAGGAGTCCCTTTAAGTATCCTTTATCTGTTATGTTTCTTCCTAGGATAACTCCAGATATAAAAGTTATTATAATCATAAGTATCATTATAATTATTTTATTTAAAGATATTTCAAATAGATTAAGAATAGTCATTAGTGTTGCTAAAACGAGTAGGGAAGAAACAGGAAATATTACAAGTTTAATATATTTTTTCATAAAAAATCACCTAATAATATATATTAAGTGATTAATAATTTATGATTAACCAATTGCTTTAATAGCAGCTTCTAGATAAGCTCTTGTTAAACCACCTGCGCCTAGCTTTATTCCACCAAAGTATCTTACAACTACTATTAAAACATTATCTAGGTTCTTTCTTTCAATCATATTGTATATTGGAGAACCTGCTGTATTAGATGGCTCTTTGTCATCACTTTTTTTAGCAAGTGGGCCGATTTTATAGGCATATGGCATATGTCTTGCTTTTTTATGTTCTTTTTTTAAATATTCTAATATTTTTTTTACTTCATCTACTGATTCTACTTCATAATAAAGTCCAATAAATTTAGATTTCTTGATTTCATAAGTATATTCGTTTATAAGTTTCATAATAGGTACCTCGTGTTTATATTATACCATATCATTTACATTATGATATAATAGTTTCATTGGAGGTTTTTATGAGAAAAAATGAATTGGGAGATTTTATAAAAAAATTGAGAATTGAAAAAAAGATTTCTCAAGAGGAACTAGCAGAAAGTTTATTCTTTACAAGACAGGCCTTGAGTAAGTGGGAAACAGGAAAGAGTTTACCTACAGGAGAGGCTATTGCTAGTTTAAGTGAGTATTTTAATATACCTATTGAAGAATTTCTAGAAAAAACTGATATTGTTGATATTAAGGAATTGAAGTATAAGTTAAAAGAGATAGAAGAAAAAAGAAAAATAGATAAAAAGGGTTATTATTTTCTTAATTTGTATGATGAAGAAAGAAATAAGAAAAAAAGAAGCAAAATGCTTTTTGAAAGATGTATTTATGCTCTTATATTTGCTATACTTTTATTCATTATTTTAAGAATATATACCGGTGTTAAAGTTTATTATGTTGGTGGAGAAAGTGATAATATAAGTATTCAAAATTCTTTTCTTATGCTGAGCA
This sequence comes from uncultured Muribaculaceae bacterium, assembly GCA_964458035.1. Taxonomy (GTDB): domain Bacteria; phylum Bacillota_I; class Bacilli_A; order RF39; family UBA660; genus CAG-582. The sequence continues at coordinate 17,821 of CAYWFZ010000001.1, forward strand.
GAAGCAAATATTTTTTCGACTTAGGAACAATTACTAATAAAGGAAATAATAAAATTAATTCTTTTGAAATATATTACTATAATGGTGAAGGAAACAAGACAAGAGTAACTTATATTGACGAATATGATTATAGTAAGGAAACCTCGAATTTTATATTAACTGATCATAGAGGATATAATGCCTATTTTAATTATAAAGATTTGGATGAGATATTAAGAACTCTAATGATAGAATTTACTTTTGATGATGGATCTACTGAAATCGTTGATTTTGAATTTACAAGCGAGAAAGTAAATAAGATATTTAATGACACAAGAGAGCCTATGGTTCGTGCGTCTGATGAATCTTCAAAAGAGGAACTAACAAATGAATTATTTGAATTTATAAAGAATAATTTTGAATCACAAGATGATGGCTGGGTATATAGAATTAAAGAAAAAGAAAGAACAATTGAATGCTTATTACTGGAACCTTCAATTATTATCACTGTTAAAGAAGGAAAAATCAAAGAAATATATGATTATACTGTCTTATATAATTATCGAGATATTGTATATAAATTGTATTTGAATGAGAAAGAAAAAAATGATACTATGGTTAACCTTAATTCAATTTCTACAGATGTTGAACAAAAAATTTATGATGATTTTCGTAGTTATTTAAAAAAATGCGTCAGTAAGTTTGATGAAAAATATGCAAATAACTTAGAAATATAATAATGCAACCAAGTGTTGCTTTATTTTTTGGTTGATATATTTTATAATGACATCATGAATGAGTGGCATTCTCCAATGCTTATAACATATTTGAAGAGAATCTAATTATCAGTTAAAAAGGAAGTTTTACTTATTAAATTTATTAATCTATACTTTAGTTATAGATTTAGATGAGGTGTGTATGGGGAAAAAAGATGTTATCAAAATAGAAAATATTAAGAAATCGTTTAAGTTAAAGAATGAAGAAATAAATGCAATAGATGATTTATCTATTTCTTTTAAGAGTGGTGAGTTTTATGCTATTATGGGCCATTCTGGAAGTGGGAAGTCGACTTTAATAAATGTAATTGGACTTCTTGAAGAAATAGATAGTGGTTCTTACTTTATTGATAATGTAGATACGAAGGCATTATCTTCAAAAGAAAGAGCTTATTTGAGAAGAGATAAGTTTGGTTTTATCTTTCAGGAATTTTGCTTAGATGAATATTTAAAAGCCAAAGAGAATGTCATTTTACCGATGATTATAAATAAAAATATTGATCCAAGTAAAAGAGATAATAAAGCAACAGAACTTTTAAAATTAGTTGGTGTTGAAGATAGAATGAATCATTTTCCTAAGGAAATGAGTGGTGGAGAAAAGCAAAGAGTTGCTATAGCTAGATGTTTAGCTAATGATCCTGAAATAATTTTGGCGGATGAACCAACGGGAAATTTGGATGAAGAAAACGAAGAAAAAATATTCGAATTACTTAGAAAACTTGCAAATGATGGCAAGTGCGTAATTGTAGTTAGTCATACTAATGAAGTTAAAAAATATGCAGATAAAGTATACCACATAAAAAAAGGAAAGTTGGTAGATTAGTATGAGATTTATTGATTTATTAAAATATTCTTTTATTAAAACTATAAGGGATAAAAGAAAATTCTACTTTTTTTCTATTTTAATAATTTGTTCTTTATTGCTTCTAGTGGTATTGAACTATTATAATGGTTTTTTTGATAGTTTTAATTATTTTAATTTATATGATGTTTCATCAAGACAATTAGTTGTTGAACCTAGTTCAGAAGAAATAAAAAAGCATTTTAATGATGAAGATTATGATTATAAAATGTTTGATTTAAAGGAAATAGAGCATGTTCAGGACGTGTATTTCTTTTCTTATAATTATAATGGCGCTATAAGAAGTTCTTTTAAAAATGATGAATACACAGGAAATCTAGTGTTTTCTTATGGTAATGAAAATATTATACCAAAATTAACTAAAGGAAATTATTTTTCACCTGATGATACAGGTAAGGCTATTTGTCCAAGTTATTTCTATCCTTCTACTATAAATGAAGGGAAGTTCGATTATTTTAAAAAATATACTTTATTACGAACTGATGATTTAATTGGTAAAAAATTTGATATAGAAACAGACAAATATATCTGGGATAAAAAGGCTGTTAAAACAGGTACTTATAATAAAACCTTTGAGATTGTAGGAATTTATGATGCTGGCAATGATTTTGATGCACTTGATAAGTGTTATGTTTCTTTAGGTGATATGCAAGATTTGTATGAGGCAAACACAAAGTATATTAATAATCCCGCCTATTCAAGAGATTTGTCTTATGTAGTTCTCGTAGACTCGCCTAAGAATATTGTGAGTGTTATGAAGGAAATTAATGCTAAAGGCATTTATGATGCTCGCACGATTAGTGAACCGGATGAGGAATATATTAGCAAAATTAAGAAAACAACCTTTAAAATTGTTTTTTTGATAGTTATAGGTGTAATTGTTGTTTCATTTCTTTATATTAGAAAAAGCATAAAGGATAGTTCTTATGAAGTAGGTGTTAATAAATCTTTAGGCTTTTTAGATAGACAAATTATAAGCGTTGATATTATTAAGATTACTATAATGACTGTATGTTCTTCGATAATTAGTTTAATTATATATATTATTGTTTTAATAGTTGCAAATATAAGTTTTGAAGTGCCACTTTTATTGTCTCATCTTAATATATATTTTGATTTTAAGATTACTTCAGTGTTAATTACTTTTGCGATTACTATAATAGTTCCAGCTATAGTTGTATTTATTTTATCTAAGATGAATCTGAATAATTCTTTAATAAATTTAATCAGGAGTGAAAAAGAATGATTTTAAAAAGTTTCTTTAGACGATTTAGTACTAAGATTTATCTAGTTTTAATATTCTTTATAATTATACTGGTGTGTTTACTTGCTAACTATATTAAGTATTTTGATATTCTCATAAATGAAAATTTTAGTAAAAAAGCATATATATATTTTGATAATGCTAATGAAGATATTTATAATAGGATTATAAATGATCAACTTCTGCTAAATGCAAAAAAGTTATTGAGTGCTACTTCTTGTGATGCTGTTTTTCCTATACATTACTTAAATAATGCTCAAATAGGTAGTAATGTTTTACTTTTTGAAGATAATGAGAATAGATTAAGTGATAATGACGTAATAGTGAATATTTCATCTTTTAATTATCGAATTATTGAAGAAGAAATTCCCTTAATAATTGGTACTGATATAAAGTTACGCAGTAATGATAAAGAAGTAGTTTTGAATATTGAATCTGTTATTTCTGAGTCTAGCCTTAATTATCTTATTGTTCCGCCTGAATTATTTTCTTTTCTACTTGAAGAAACCGGGAACTATGCTTGTATTGCTAATGTTATAAATAGTAAGACATTTTATGATGAATCTTTATCTTTAAAATATGAAAATGCTAGATTATTTTCTATGGAAAACGATGTTGATTTTGATCATAGAGTTAAACTAGAAGAAAATATTAAGTATTTAAAATTTGCTATTATTGGGTCTTGTTTAGTCTTTCTAATCATTATGTTTATTATTAATAAGAATATGAAGTACGATTTAAAGAAGAGTAGAACACTAACAAAAAAATTAGGCTTTACTGATACACAAATTAAATTAAATACATTTAAATGTATTGGTTCCTTGCATTTTATAGTTCTATTATTTGTATTTATAATATTATTAATTTCTTTGATTCTGGCAAATTCAGTACTAAATATTCCACTTGGGTATGATACATTGTTAATTCCATTATGTTTATTTATTCTTCTTTTATTTAATGATATTGTACTTTCGTTAACATGTAGTTAGGTAAAACTTATTCATTCTTGAATAAGTTTTATTATGTATAGAAATAATTACTTAAATTTAGTACAATATATGTGTATGGCGGTGGTATATATGATTCATGAAAAGTTATCCTTGGTGCCTCATCTTCCTGGAAGTTATCAAATGAAGGATAAAAATGGGGTTATTATATATGTTGGAAAAGCTAAAGATTTAAAAAATCGCTTAACTTCTTATTTTACAGGAAGAGTAACTGGTAAAACTAAAAAGTTAGTATCAGAGATAGTTGATTTTGAATATATCGTTACATCTTCTGAACTTGAATCATTTATACTTGAGTTAAACTTAATTAAAAAGTACGATCCAAAATATAATATCTTATTAAGGGATGATAAGAGTTATCCTTATATTCAATTTAAAAGAGATCCATATCCCACTTTAAAAGTTGTAAGATACTTACATGTTAAGAAAAGCAATGGAAAGCACTTATTTGGTCCATATGTCAATGCATATGCAGCAAGACGCATGGTTAATTTAATTAATAGACTTTATCCATTAAAGAAGTGTGAAGGGAAAAAGCGTGAGGTATGCTTATATTACCACATTCACGAATGTTTAGGTTACTGTGTTAAAAGTATTGATAAAAATAAAATTGATGAAATGGAAAGAGAAATACTTTCTATTCTCAATGGAAATGATGATATTTTAATAAATAAGCTAATGTCTTTAATTGAATTTCACTCAAATAATATGAATTATGAAGTCGCTTTAGAGTTAAAAAATGAGCTTGATAATATTAAAATTATTATGGAAAAACAAAAAGTTGAATTACATGATTTTGTAAATCGAGATATAATCAATTATTATTTTGAGAATGGTTTTATATCTATTCAGATATTCTTTATTAGAAATGGTAAATTGGTAGGACAAAAGAACAATATTATGCCAGTAAATGATGATTATCAAGATGATATTGAATCATTTATCGGACAGTTTTATGCTAAAAATGAAATTCCAAAGGAAATTATTACTAATCCCGAATTAAATATGGACATGTTAAGCGAACTTTTAGATACTAAGGTTATTACTGTTACAAAGGGAAGTAAGAAAAAACTTCTAGATTTAGCTTGTGAAAATGCACGCATTAGTTTAAATAATAACTTTGAAACTATAAACCGAGAGATTATGCGTACAAGTGGTGCTAATGAAGAACTTGAGAGTCTTCTAAATATGAAAATACATAGAATTGATTCTTTTGATAACTCGAACCTTTTTGGATCGTTTGCAGTTTCAGGAATGGTTGTATATAAAGATGGAAAACCTTCAAAGAATGATTATCGAAAATATAAAGTATCAGTGGATGTAAATGATGATTATCATACAATGAAAGAAGTAACTTATAGGAGATATTATCGCGCTTTAGTTGAAGACGCTGAATTACCTGATTTGATACTAGCAGATGGCGGTATAACCCAAGTCCATGCTATAAAGGAGACTTTAGAGTCTTTAGGGTTAGACAAAAAAATTAAGGTTTGTGGTATGGTAAAAAATGACAAACACAGGACTAATGATTTACTTGATGGCGATACTGAAGAATTAATCCCGATTGATAGAACAAGTAATGTATTTCACTATTTAACGCGTATTCAAGATGAAGTACATAGATATACGATTAATTATCATAGAACTCTTAGAAGTAAAGGCTCAATCGCATCTGTTCTTGATAACATTGATGGAATTGGTGATGTAAGAAAAAAGGAACTTATAAAGAAATTTGGCAGTGTTAAAAAGATGAGTGAAGCAAGCGTAGAGGAAATTGCCGAAGTTGTACCAATGAATGTAGCTCTGAATATTTGTAAATACTTGACTGACTTTATGAACAAATAGTTGCTGTCTACTTTTATTTATTATAAAATAAATTTGAAGGTAGTTGATTTTATGGCAACAGATGTATATGGAAAAAGAAAAATGTATTCTGGTGGAGCAATATTTTTGCTTTTAGTTCCAATTGGTGCTATTGTTTTGTTTTATCTATATGACTTTTGTATGAATACCTATACGCAAAAACAGTTAGATATACGTACAAAAGATGTATTAACTGAAGTTCTAAATCGTGAAGGACTTGAAAACTTAGATGAAATGAAGATATTTGCTTCTAAAGTTTTTGAAGAATATGGCATAACTGAGGATGACTATTCTCTTATGCAAATAGATGACTATTATTTATTAACTGCATATGATCAGTACAGAAGTGTTGTAGGAAGTCTTAGTTTTGGTAAGTTAAGAAATAAAGAGGGAGTTGTTAATTCCAGCTATAAAGGATATTATAACGAATACAAAGAAACTGTTGTAGAAAAGTATAAGGAGAATATTGATGGTACTTTAGACAACAATGAAGAAAATAATTCAAGTGATGATGGAGAGATAATAATAAATTAGGATGATTAAAATTTAATCATCCTTTTATATTTGTTAATTAAATTATTTAAAAATTCATAATTTTCTTTACTGAATTTATCTTTGTATTTACTTATGTCGAGTGAATTTGGATTTTTTAAATAAAATTCATAGTTGTTCTTTATAAATGTATATATAAAATCTAATTCACTACTTGTAACTATTAGATTATTTTTATTGGCAAATTTTAATATATCTTCTTTTTTCATAATTGATATATAATTTTTAATAACATTTAACATACTTTCCTCCATATCTATTATATTTTATGATTAATTACCAATAATATTAATATGAGAAAAGAGATTGTTTTAAAAATATTTATTCTATTTCTTAATCTTATTGTAATAATAAGACTTTTTGATATTTCTATAATTAAGCATGATTTTTATTTGGGAAAGAGCACTGAGATACTTAATAGTTATTTTTATGGACCTAGTGCACCAAGAGGAAGAATTCTTGATAAAAAGGGACGAATACTTGTAGATAATAAAGGTATAAAGGTACTTACTTTTAAAAAAAATAGTAAGACTAATATTCATGCTCTATGTGAGAAACTTGCACGAATTTTAGACATGCCAAATGTATCTGTTAGTCCTAGAGATAAGAAAAAATATTTTTATTTTGTAAATAAGGAAAAAGTGGATGCTTTGCTTGATAGTAAAATGATTGATAAGTATAAATCTTCCTTAATTACAGCATCCGAACTTGAAGAATATAAACATACCTTTATTAGTGATTCTGATATAGAAAAAGTTTCTGATAAAGAGGTATATATTTATAATTTATTAAATTCTGGTTATAGTTTTAGTGAAAAAATTATTAAAAGTGATATTAGTGAGGAAGAAAATGCTAGTATAAATGAACTCGGAGAAAGCTCATTAGAAGTAAATGTTAAATGGGTTAGACACTATAATTATGATACTGTTTTAAATCAATTATTTGGAACTATTGGTGCAATTGATGAAGAGCGAGTTAATGAACTACTGGAAAGTGGTTATAGTTTAGACGATACAGTTGGTACAACTTTTTTAGAAAAATATTATGAAGAATATTTAAAAGGGAATAAAGCTATTTATAAAATTGAAGATGGTGAAATTCAGTTGGTTCAAGAGGAAACTAGAGGATATGATTTAGTACTTGGAATTGATATTGATGAACAGATTGCTATCGAAAACATGTTAAAAGAAGAAATAGAAAATGCTAAAAAGTATCCTAGTAGTAAATATTTTAAAGGCAGTTATGTTGTTGTATCAGAGCCCAAAACAGGTCTTGTAAAAGCTCTTGCTGGATTTGATGCTAATAACAATTATAGTCCAGATGTTATCGGAATTCTTACTAATTCATATACAGTTGGTTCAGTTGTTAAGGGGGCTAGTCAAAGTGTTGCTTTTATAAATGGGGTTATTGATAAAAATAAACAGATAGTTGATTCTTGTGTTAAACTTAAGAATATGCCTAGTAAATGTTCTTGGGCGAGACTTGGAAGTTTAAATGACATAGATGCTTTAGCTAAGTCCTCTAACTATTATCAATTTATCAATGCTATTAAGGTTGCTGGTAAAAATTATACATATGATATGATTTTTAATCCTACAATAGATGATTTTAATAAATATAGAAGTGTATTTAGAGATTATGGACTAGGAAGTTTATCTGGTATAGATTTTGGTGAAGAAAAACTCGGTATAACTGGTTCAAGAATTAGTGGAGATTTACTCCTTAATTATGCGATTGGTCAATATGACACTTATACACCTTTAATGCTTTCAAGTTATATTAACACTATTGCAAATGATGGAGAAAGATTAAAACTAAGACTAGTTGACTATGCAATTGACAATAATGGAAATCGAAGTAATATTAATGAAAGCCAATTATTAAATAGAGTAGGTATTGATATAGGTGATTTAAAGAGGATTCAAGAGGGATTAAGGAAAGTTGTTTCTTCGGGTACAGCATCAGGTTATGTTGATTATTCTTTCAATGCGGCTGGAAAAACTGGTACTAGTGAAACATTTTATAATGGAATACCTACTACTACTAGATCATTTATTATGTATGCACCGACTGATGAACCAAAATATTCAATGGTTATTGTTTCACCTAATCTTGCCACACCAAATGCCACAAATAATTATAAATATCCGATAAATAGTCGTCTAAGTAGAAAAATATCTAACTTTTTGTTTGAAAAGTAGCATATTATATGGTAAAATACTCTTAGTTTGACGAGTGAGGAGGCAATAAAATGGCTAAGGGAAAAACAGATGCTAGAACACCTATAGGACTTAAATGTTCTAAATGTGGTAAAATGACTAGAAGACATACTGAAAAAAATACAAAAAATACTGTAGAAAAAATGGAAATAAAGAAATATTGTCCTTTTTGTAAGTCTGTTCAAATCTTCAAAGAAACAAAAATTGGTAAGTAGTTATCTACTTTAGGAGGATAATATGAAAGATCCTATTGTTGTGCATGGTCCATTAATTGATTATATAAATTATAGAAATCTTATTTTGGCTCAATCAAAGGGACCAAGATATAATAATATTACTAATGGATTGAATGCAATTCATAGAGTTGTTTCTTCTAAAAGAAAGTATAAAAGAAGAAAAAGTAAATCTAGAAAAAGAAGAAAATAAAATAAATTGGAGGTGTTTAATAGCATGAACATTAATATTAATGAAATAAAAAATGGTATGACTATTATAATTGATGGAAAACTTTGTTTAATTGAAGAATTCCAACATGTTAAGCCTGGTAAAGGTTCAGCATTTATGAAGATGAAATTAAGAAACTTAAGAACTGGAGCTTTAGTTGAAGATACTTATAATACAAATATTAAAATTGAAAGAGCAAGAGTAGATAGACTACCAATGCAATATTTGTATTCGCAAGGTAATTCATATGTATTTATGAATAATGAAACATATGAGCAATTGGAGTTGCCAGAAGAAAAGATTGCTGATCAAGTTAAATATTTAAAAGAAGGACTTGATATAACTATTAGTATGTATGAAGGTGAAATACTTGGTGTTCAATTACCAGAAAAGGTTGAATACGAAGTTGTTGAAACTAGTGAGGCTGTTAAAGGCAATACTACTAATAATGCAACAAAAGATGCTAAAATTGAAACAGGTTATGTTGTTAAAGTACCTTTATTTATTAGCCAAGGAGAAAAGATTCTTATCTCTACTCAAGATGGTAAATATGCAGGAAGAGCTTAGTCTCTTCTTTTTATTTGTAAACCACCTTTATATTTTATAATCAACTATTTTCTAATTTTTTACTGTAAACTATTGACACATCTTTCCTAAATTGATATGATATCTATGTAAAATAGAGAAGGGAAGTTCGAAGAATGGAACAATTAAATAAATTACTACAAGAACTAGGTATTTCGAAAGTAAGACTTGCTAAGTATCTTGGTGTTTCAAGACAAATGGTTTATAACTATTTGGAATTAGAAAGTATTAATAAATGGCCAAAAGAAAAGAAAATCTTATTATTAAAATTATTAGATATAGAAGATGGGGATGAAGGAACTGTTAGTTCTATTAAGGTTACAACTGATTATTTATTAGCTGTAGAAAATAGATTAACTGAAGGTGTTAAAGAAGCTTCTGAAAATGACTATTTAGATTTAAAAGGATTAAAAAAAGAGGAACATGCTTTAATAAGCGATATTACCTTCTTAATTAAAGAAAAATTGGTTGAATCTGCCAATCATGAGGAAAACTTCTATGCTTTACAATATATGTATCATATGTTACAAAGTATGGACAATGCTCCAGAAATTAAGTACTTATTAGGTTATGTATCAAAAGCTATGGGATTTACTCCTCCAAATGTATTTAGATTTAATGAAGATAAACAATTTATTTTTGAAGGTATAATTCATACAGCATTTAATCTATTTAATAATGGTGCTCCTACAAGAGCTAAAGTTGTCGAATCTCGTGATAGATTCGTACGTGATATCGAATCTAAGAACGAAGAAAAGCTATCTCGTACACAACAATTATTTACTGTAAAAGTTCAAGCTTTAAGAGAACTAGGTTATTCACAGCTTAATAATGAAAATGCTGCTGAAGTATTTGAAAAAATTGCAGAAATTGAATCAAGAAAAGTTTAATACTTTTCTTTTTTTATGATGTAGTAGGAGAGGGGAAGAGGAACTTATTTAATAGAGGCATATATAAGTATATGATAATAACCTATTTATAAGTCTTTTTAAAGATATTTGCTATGAGTATGACTAAGTTATTGCATTTTATAATTTTACTCTTTAAATGGGTCTAAAAAATGCTTTAATAATCGGATTAAAAAATATAAGTCCCCTCTTCTGCTTTTCTAAAATTATAGGGGAGAGTGACTATTAAAAAATATTTAATTACAATATAATAATTGTTGCAAAAAAATATTAATAACTCCCCCTACTTTAATTAATTATTAAAGATGGAGTAGGATAAGTATATTAGATATTATTTTTTTATATAATATATGATCAGGTTGATTTTGAATGATGATTATCTATATATTATTATTTATGCATATTTAATTATTAATAAAGATGGGTAATTAATCATCTAATTTATTAAAATATGGAAGTTAACATAATATATATTATATGAAGTTCAATGTTTTTGATTAAAAGATTGATAGTTATCCATTATATCTTATTTAGTATATTTATTAGATGTTTTCATATTAACTATTATTCACTACTCTTACTTCTATAAATGTTTCTGATAGGGGTTCTAATTTAATTCTCAAGTATATATTATTATATCTTCATTTATTATTAATATTATATTTGCTATATATGTTTATTTGTATATAGCAATAGTTAAATTAATATTTCTAAGTAGAAGGGTACTTATTTAAAATTAATATTTCAATTATTATTAATTTGATTCCCCTACTTTTTTATAAGATTAATGGTAGGGGGAGTCAATAAAAAAATAAGCAGGAATTATCTTGCTTATTCATTGTCTGGTATATCATTTCTATCGTAATCGAATGTATCTTCATTATCTTCAGTTCCGTAATTATCTTGCTTTTTCTCTTCAGCCTTTTTACAGGTAATATACTCCTCTACTCCATCCTCTTCATATACACATGTATATGTTGTATTATCAGAGTTTAGCGTACAATTCTTAGATACTTTACATTTATATTCTAATTCATCTTTTCCAGGAGTAACGATTAGTACTACAATTAATATTACTATTGCTGCAATTTTTACTAAATTAATAATGATTCCAGCGTATGCAAACCCCTTCCCTTTTTCATGATTTTCTCTTATTTGGGATAAGGATAGTAAACATATAATTGTTCCGATTATGACTGAAAAGAATGATGTTATAAATCCTATTATACTCAAAGTATTTGTTTTTTTATTTTTCATACTACTTCACTACTTTCAATAATAGAATATCATATTATTAAATAAGTATCAATATCTATACTTGCTTCATAAATTTTGTGTTTAATGTATTAAGTAGCTTTTTTACACTTGCAATTGAGTCTTGTTTATATATTTCGTTGACTCTTTTTTCCATATTCATAGCGTTTTCCATTGCGGCTTTTCTTCCTGTTTCTGCTTCTTCAATTGATGCTTTTTTAAGTTGATCATAAACATGTAAAACGATAACAAGTTCAGTAATCCATTCAAGATCAAAGTTAGTCGTATCCTTTATTATTTCACTTATGGCAACAATTCTTTCTCTATGAGGTATTTCTATATCTTCTTCATTGATGTCTTGTACATACATACCTGTTTCTTTAGTAGTTCTTACTTCGTCAGCTCTTGGCAAGTAGGCTTTATCAAAACTCATATTAAAGTATTCATAACCTATTTCATTAGAGGCAAATCTGTAATCAAAGTCTGCTAGTCCAAACTTCTTTAGAAGATATGCCATTATTTGCAATTTATCTTCTGCATCTTTATCACTCATGTTAGCATCACTTTGGTAGAATAGCTTATAGCATGCTGTAAGTCTTGCTTCTTCTGTTAAGTCACTTTTCATTGATTTTAATTTCTTTATTTCGCCTTTTATTAATCTTTGGTAGAAATTAAACACAGATATTTCCTCTTCTTTGCCATCTACTGTTTTTATTTTTGATATAACTTCATCAATATTAGGTCCAGTTAATCTTATATCAAAGTATGATTTATCTTTATATTTTGTTTCAACACCACAATCCACATCAATGTTTTCTTTTTTAGTAAATAGTTTTAATTCATTGTTTTCCAATACTACTTCATATGTTAGATAATCTGATTTGAATTTTATATTTAAAAATGTGTCCTTATGGTTGTGTAGAATTATTCTAATGCAGTTAATTAAATATATTGGTTCGAAGTTTTCCAAACTATTCATATTTTTATCTAGAATAGCTAGAGTCTCTTCAGGAATGCTTTTTCCCTCGTAGTCATAAGTTAAAGATATTTTTCTTGTCTCATTAGTGTATTCTTTTTTTAATGTATTCATAATATAATTCTCCTTTGCTATCTATCTTATAACAAATATAAATTTTCTTCAAGGTTATTATGCGATTAGAGCAATTATACTAATTATAGTACCTATAAATATGCCAAGAATCATATACTTTTTATTGTTTAATACTTCCTTGTATATATTATTTATACTTAGGGTAATCATTAAACCGGCTACGAAGAGAAGCACGATACTTATTGTTAAATTATTTATGTAGTCTTTTAAAAATATATAGGCGATTACTGCACCTAGAGGTTCTGATAAGGATGCAATTAACGTAGTAATTAGTACTTTTTTCTTAGATTTAGTAGCTTGATAGAGAGGCATACTTATACATATTCCTTCAGGTATGTTATGTAACATTATTCCGATACTCATACTTATTCCAAGTCTTATATTAACCATGGATGAAAGAAAAGTTGCAATTCCTTCAGGGAAATTATGAAGTGCCAAACTGATGAAGGATAAAACTCCAATTTTTTTTAAACTACTCTCTTCTTTGTATCCTTTGTCAAGTAATTTTATTACCAATACTCCAATTAAAAATGGAATAAGTATTAAGAGTATACTTTTAAATGGCTTGTTACAACTAATAATATACATTACACTTTCTGGTATTAAATCAAGTATTGAAAACAACAACATAATAGTTGCTGAAATAGATAAAAATAAGGGGATAAATTCACGTTTATTTAGCTTTGGTATAAATATGAATACTGAACCTAAAAGTGTCCCTAAACCGGCTAAAATTGATAATAAATATGATATTTGTATGTTCATATTAGTTATATATGAAAAAAAGAAGATAAAATTACTGTTTATCTTCTTCTTTGTTTATTATATCTCGATTAAGTATTTCTTTTGCTTTATCAGAGTTTATACTTATCTTTTTCTTATCTCTAACTTTTAAGACAATGAGTGTCACTATTCCAATTATTAGAAGTGGAAATAGTATATAATTATAGTTTATTTTGAATTTTTTCTTTTCTTCTTTTACTTCTTTCTCGTCTTCTTTTTGTGTGGTTGTTACAGTTTGATATTGACCTTCAGGAGTAGTAATTATTTCTCCTGTCTCACTCACCTCTACTGGAACAGTTATAGTATTACCTTCCCTATCTTGTGTTGTGATCATTGATGTTTTGTTTGTCTTTACTTGGGTTTCTGTGCTGTTTTTTGTTGTTTTCTTTCCTCCAGGGATTGAGTATGAATATACTTTATTTGTGGTTGTTGCTTCAATTCTTTTAGTAGTAGTTGTTTTAATTCCTTTACTAGCATTTAGGTGAGCGTTTATACTGTTATAATCGATATTTGTGCTTGTGTTACCGTTATAATTTTCTTGAGATATGTTCAATCTAGAATCATATAATTCTCCACTTCCAACACTACCTAAAAATACTCTTCCAGTTAAATCCATTTTATAATATTTATTATTAAATTTAACTATATTATATGTGTGAACTGATGAGAAAGCATGGGTTGCTTCATTTGCTTCGGTAACTTGATCAACTACGTAAGACTCTATTCCCATTTTATCCATCAAATATGAAAATGCAATGGAATAACCTATGCATGTGGTCTTTCTATTTATTAAAGCGTCGTATGCTGATGTATTTGATGCAAGTAGGTCGTTTATGAAACCATTATCTGTTAGGTATGTACTAGTGTTTACTATATATGTATAAGTATTTAGTATCTTATCGTATTCACTTCCATTGCCATATAGATATGGTAAAAGTTTATTTGCAAAGTCCTCTAGAATAACTTGTTCATTTCCAGAAATGCGTATACCAGTCGTTGATATAACTAATTCACCATTATTAATAGCATCATTTATAGAAAGCCCAAATCTATTTGGTTCCCATCTTCCTTTTCTATCGTATGAGTAATAATTCTCTTTAAAATTAGTTACACCATAATGTGTTATATAGTAATTATTAACTTGGTTAAAATCGATTGATTCATGTTTAGAGAATATTATATGAAATTCACCTATTTTTAAATTGTGATATATATCATCAAAAGCATGAATAAATTCTTCTGTTGTGTGTACTCGATAAGCATTTGTTCCGTATAAGGAAGCTAAATTATCTGCTTTTTCGGCTTCACTACCGCGGATGAATGTTTGATAGTTTATTTCTCTTCCTTTTTCAAAATAACGAAGTGTCCCATCGTCATACATTTCTTCATAGATCGGAACACCAAAGTAGATATGCGCATCTTCAAAACTTATTTGACTATCTGTTTCTGTATCTGTATATATAATTACTTTGTTTCCATTACTACTTGATACTTGTTTTAAAATACCGTATGAATAACTTTTATTATTGTATAATATAAGTGTAGTTAGAAATAATGCTCCTGTTATAAAAAATACATAAAAAATATTTTTAAAATTCATATTATACTCTCCTACTATTAAAATAATTTTAACATACATATTATATTAATTCAATAATTGGACATAATAATATCAGGAGGTAAAAAAATATGAAAAGTAAAAGATCAAACAAGACTAATAAAGCACAAAATAATAAAGCTAAAAAGTCTACAACTTGTAACAATTCATTAGCTTCTAATAATGAATAATTTAAAAGAGGATGATTCATATCCTCTTTTTATTTTCTAGGAAAATACGTCATATACTCTTTGTGAAGTGTTTCGTTTGTTATATGTGTATATATTTGAGTTGTTTGGATATCAGAATGCCCTAGTAGCTCTTGAATAACCCTTAAATCTGCTCCATTTTCAAGTAAGTGTGTTGCAAATGTATGTCTTAGAGTATGTGGCGAGATATTTTTTGTTATACCTTTTTTTAGGCATTCTTGTTTTAGCATTTTAAATACACCTTGACGCGTAAGCATTTTACCATGATTATTTAAAAATAGATAGTTTGTCTCGTTCCCTTTTACAAGATTTGGTCGATAATTTGTTAGATAATCGTTTAAGGCATTTAAAGCATAGTCATTAATTGGAACAATTCTTTCTTTTGAACCTTTTCCCATTACTCTTACAATACAATCTTCTGTATCAATATTTTTAAATTCTAATGTAACTGTTTCACTTATTCTAAGACCAGTTGCATACATTAGCTCAAGAATGGCTTTATTTCTCGCATCAAATGGAGTTTCAATTTCTATATCGAGAAGTTTTTCTACTTCGTCTATAGTTAAATATGTTGGTAAATGTACTCCTAATTTTGGCTGTTTTATTGAATCACAGGGATTACATTTTATTTTATCCATTTTCATAAAGTAATTATAAAAAGTTCTTAAGGCAGAAATATTTCTACTTACTGATGATGCAGCAAGTTCATTTAAGTCTCTTATATATTTTTCTATCTCTTTAACACCTAATTTTAGCAAATCTTTTTCTTTGTAATACGAAGCAAGTTTATCTAAGTCTTTTTCATAGGATTTTATCGTGTTATCTGAGTAGTTTAAATCGAGTTCTAAATATAATAAGAAGTCTGATATGTAATCTTGATTCATTTTATTCACCTACTATGATTATATCAATTATTTGACATGAGCACAAACGTTTGGTATTATATTAGACATCGTAAAGGGGATACTATATGGAAAAAAGCAGATACGGTTTTTATACATTTTTTAATGAGGTTGTTTTTGGGTGGAAATGTATGAGTTGCCGCGAAGGTGAACTATATTCAAAAGATGGTAAGATATGGAAAGTGTTTAGTTCTTGTTTTACGCCTGACTTGAAATGTGAAGAAAATATTGAAAAGATTTCTAAACTTGATTCTAAGTACATAGTGGTACCTACTCGTAAACTTTATTTAGATGATGAATATTATGGCTATCAGATGTATGATGCTGGCCTTTCTTTAGACAAGTATATATTAAAGAACAATCCCGATTTAGATATTATTATAAATATACTCTTATCTGTTAAAGAGGCAATTCTTTATTTGGTAGATATTGGCGTTATCCATGGAGATATAAGTCTTTCTAATATTTTTGTTGATGAAAGCGATGACTTTCATATACGTTTGGGAGACGTTACAAGTATGATTTTCCCGGGTGATCAAAAGTATCATATAAAGTTTTTACATGAATATTGGTATAAATATTATGGAGATATAAAAGTTATTGATAAGCTTGCCTATGATCTTCTAACATATTTATTAATCAATTATTATGGGGATTCACTTAACACTGTTGTTTCAAAATCTAATTATAATTTTCCTGATGTTATAAAACTTCTTGATCCTGAATTTGCAAGAAGAGGTGCTTTTAAGTCGACAATTAGCGCATCACTTATAGATGATATTACTTGTAATAATAAAGATAAAACTTTAAAATATCCAAATACATATTTAATAGACTGCTTATAGTAGTCTATTTTTCTTGAATTTATGTTATAATTAAATTTAGGTGATTATATGGAATTACTTGCTGATAAACTAAGACCTGAAAGCATAAAAGATATTGTTGGACAGAAACACTTAGTTGGCGAAGGAAAGGTGCTTTATAACCTTGTAAAAAATAAAAAACTTTTTAGTATGATTTTATTCGGAAATCCTGGAATTGGTAAAACTAGTATAGCTTGTGCTTTAGTTAATGAAATTGGATGTAAATTTAGAATGTTAAATGCTGTTATTAATAATAAGAGTGATTTTGATGTTGTGATTGAAGAAGCAAAGATGTATGGAGATATGGTTTTAATAGTAGATGAAATACATCGTATGAATAAAGATAAACAAGATATATTACTTCCCTATATCGAAAATGGAACAATTATTCTAATTGGTCTTACGACATCTAACCCATATTATAAAATTAATCCAGCTATTAGAAGCAGATGCCAGATATTTGAATTATATAATTTAAGTGTAGATGATATTAAGGAAGGTTTAAATAAAGCCTTAAAAGCTTTACCCAAATGTAAACTTGATGATGATGCGTGTAGTTTAATTGCAACACTTTCTTCAGGTGATTTTAGAAGCGCTCTTAATTTACTTGAAATGTCTTACTACTCTGCTTCTAAATTCCATGTTACAAGTGAAATTGTTAAAACGATTAATTCTAAGCCCGTTCTTGTTGGGGATGCAAATGAATCTGGTCATTATGACTTAATAAGCGCATTTCAAAAAAGCATTCGTGGAAGTGATGTTGATGCTGCTTTATATTATCTTGGGCGTTTAATTGTTATAGGAGACTTGGATATAATATATCGTAGAATGAATGTTATTGCTTATGAAGATATAGGTCTTGCTAATCCAGGTATGGGACCTAAGGTACGTGCTGCGATTGAAGCCAGTGAAATGCTGGGATTACCCGAGGCAAGAATACCACTTTCTGTAATTGTTACGGAGCTAGCTTTATCGCCTAAGTCTAATTCAGCTCACATTGCGCTAGATAAGGCATTAGCTGATATTGAAGCTGGTTCTACAGGAGATGTCCCGCCTTGGATTAAGACTACTTCTCCACTCTATAAATATCCACATGATTATAAAAATCATTGGGTTAGACAACAATATTTGCCAGATAATATAAAAAACAAAAAGTATTATGAGCCTTGTAATAATAAGTATGAAGCTAATTTAAATAAGATTAATAAGGAGATGAAAGAAGAATGAATATAGCTATAATAGGTACTGGTGTTTATGCTTTAGCTATGACAAGAGCCCTTTCTTTAAATAAGAAAAACAAAATAAAAATGTGGAGCGAATCAATTGATTCATTAAATAGATTGGAAAGTACAAGAAACAGTTTACCAGAATTAGGCAATCTTGGTATAAGTGATGATATAATTATAACTACTTCTTATGAGGAAGTAGTAAAAGAGGCTGATATTGTATTTATTATGTGTGCTGCAAGATTTGTAACTGATGTATCTAAAAATATTATGCCATATATAAATAAGAAAATGCATTTTGTAATTGGTTCAAAAGGTATTGAACAAGAATCATGCCGCTTTGTTCATGAAGTATTTTTGAATTTTATAGATACTAAGAAACTTGCTGTTATATCTGGTCCATCATTTGCAATTGATATTGCTAATCTTGAACCTATTGGTCTTTCATGTGCGTCTAAATCTAGTTCTACTTTTGCAGCATTAGATAAGATATATAAAGGTACTAATATCAAATTACGTGAAACAAGTGACTTAATTGGTATTGAACTATGTGGTTCAATAAAAAATGTTATTGCTGTTGCAGCTGGTATGCTTGAGGGTCTTGGATATTCTGAATCAACGAGAAGCTTTTTAATTACGGAGTCTTTACATGATATAAAAGAACTTATAAGTGGTTTAGGTGGTAATAAAAAAACAATTCTTTCTTTTGCTGGAGTTGGTGATTTATTATTAACTGCTACCAGTACTAAATCAAGAAACTACACTTATGGTGTTCTTTTGGGCAAAGGAGCTAAAGATGATGCTAAGAAGTATTTAGAAAACACTACTGTTGAAGGATACTATACATTAAAAAGTATTTATACCCTTCTTAGAAGGAGAAAGATAAAGATGCCAGTAATTGATTTAATATATAACATTGTAATGAATGGAGAAGATGCAAGTCTTTTGGCGTCATTCTTAATAGAGAAAAAATAAAGTACATTATGTACTTTATTTTTTTATTTCGTTAATTAATTTTAAATAACTTTCATAGCGGCTTTTAAGTATCTCACCCTTGTCTACTGCTTGTTTTACCATACAATACTCTTTATTTTCATTAATATGCGAACAGTTAGTAAACTTACAATTTCTTCCATAGCTTTCTATTTCGCTGAAATATTCAATTACATCCTTTTTTGCTATGTTTTTTAGACTAATTGATCTAATCCCTGGTGTGTCGATAATCATAGTTGATTCATCAATGAAGTTATTCTCTGATGTAGTTGTCGTGTGTCTTCCTCTTTTTGTTTTATCCCCTACTTTACCTGTTCTGTTGTCTTGATTACAAAGACGATTAGTAAGTGTTGTTTTACCTACTCCACTTTGACCCAATAGGATTATTTGTTTATTCATGACATCTTTTTTTAATTCTTCAATACCTGTATTACTAATTGCCGAAGTTTTATAGATTCTTATTCCTGTATTTTCATATATTTCTAGAATTTTTATTGTGCGCTCATCGATTAAATCACATTTATTTATGATAATTGATGCTGGAATTTGAAGTCTATTTAGAAGAATTAAATATCTATCTATAAACTTAGGATGTATTTCTGGTGTTTGAGGAGATACAACGATTAATGCAAGATCTATATTACAAGCAATAATATGCTTATTTGCATGCGTACATGCTTTGCTATTATCTTGTACTAATCTGTAGAGAATGTGTTCTCTTGTTTGTACTGCAGTAATATAATTGTTATCTATTTCTACTTTATCTCCTGGGAATAGAACTTCTTTAACATTATTATTAAAACATTTTATTCTGTAGGGTTTTATATCATTATTATAACTCACTTCTGCATAATCGGGATGTGTGCTTAAAACTACACCGCAATTGTCGTTTATGTTTTTAAAAATTAATTTATCGTTTTTATGTTGTTTTGCTTGTTTTCTTGTGTATTTTATGATTGATCACCTTTCTTTAAATATAAAAAAACTTACCCATTGGTAAGCATCACTAAAAATACACTTATAAAAGTATTAAGAGTGATGCTACTATAAAATTAAATAAACTATCTATTTTCTTCATAACATCACCTCTTTCGTGCTATAAATATAACACTTATACTTGTACTTTGTCAAATTACTCAAATACTTTTTTATCAAGAGTAAGCATACTATAACCTTGAATATCATCATTGTCTTTATAGTTTCTACTTATTGCATTAGTAAATTCTTGAATTGATGAACATCTATTTAAATATTCTTCTACCGTTTCTTCGTAGACTGCTTTATCAAGCTTATCCGTTAAAGCTTTATATAATCCTTTTTCTTCAATTTCAGATTCTGTTAAAGAAGAACTTATATCGTAGAATTTCATTAACATTTTTCTTCATGTAGGTTGTAATCGATGCAAAGATTTCTCTCTTGAATCCAAGTCAACTTTTCTATATACTTCTCCGATGTAAGTAAGATTTCAAGACTTGGGTAAGTAATACACATGCTAATCATTTCTTTTATCTCTTGAATTTTTCTTTTTCTAAAGATACTCTTACATGATGGAGCATGTATAAGTACTGGATTTATATTGTTTTCAAAAGCATATGCAATTAATTCCAAATATACATCTATAAATGGAACGACTCCTAACCAATATTGTTCAAGTGCTACATCTGTAATTATGGCAGCCTGATTTTCATCTTTAGCTGTTCTTAGTAGATGTGCAATTGTTAATATATCTTTTTCGTCGGCATTGTATGTACTATTATTTGATAAATAGTTGTGAATTCTATATTTTCTATCTTCAGCACATATTTGGTATTCTTCTATGATTTTACTGATTATTGTTGGAGAGATTCCTTTTCTTAGTGCTAGTTCTAGCATTAGAATTGTTGTCCCACGATATTTATCGTTTGGTAACCTATTATATATTTTTGTAAGCTCGATTAAGTCTTTTATTGAGTAATTTGCAAGTGTTTGATTTTTTTCAAATATTATGGCATTTTCGTAGTTTGCAGCATAATCAAGGACTTTTTTTAAATCGCTTTTTTTAACAAATCTTACATTTCTTAAAAACTCAGGACATAATAGTTTTTCTATTCTCTCGTTTCCGTGTTCCGTTGTTTCAATGTAGGAAAGCACAATTGCATCAGCATATTCTTGTCTTATTTTATATTGAGGCTTTCTTAGCGTTTTATAGACTGATATTACTTTATCTATAAGATTAGGAGTATTATCTGACTTTATAATTGATTTTAATACCTCTATATCATCTGTATACTCTTTTATTTGATTAACAATTTTTGCTTTCATTTTTTTTCACATCCTTAATTATTTCATTTATTATATAAGAAACACAAAGTATTCCGGCAGTACTAGGAACAAGGTTGGCTGTAGCCAATACTTTGTTTTTAATTGGAACTTCCGTACTTGATATAACATATATTTTTTTATTTATTTTTGCATCTTTTACTTTTTTTCTTAGTATTCTTGCTATTGGATCATTTGTTGTTTTATCTAATGTTGTTATTTCTAGTTTAGTTGGGTCTAGTTTGTTCGCGGTCCCCATTGATGAAATTAGTTTGTAATTATAATGTAGGGAATTCTCAATCAGTGAAAATTTTACTTTTATATCATCACAAGCATCAATAATAAAGCCGTAGTCTAAATCTAATATCTCTTTAATATTAGACTCTGTGAGCTTTTTTTCTATTCCATCGACTTCTATATCTGGATTAATAAGTTTTGCTCTTAAAATAGCCTCTATTACTTTAGAATGACCTATATTAGTTGAATTCGTAATAAGCTGCCTATTTAAGTTTGTTATATCAATCTTGTCATAGTCAACTATAGTTATATTGGTAAATCCATTTCGAACTAAACTTTCAAGAGCATATGAACCAACTCCACCAACTCCTATAAGAAGTATTCTTTTTGATTTTATTTCCTTATATACATCTTCTCCAATTAAATTTATTAATCTTTCAAACATAAGTAATCACCTGATTTAATTATATCATGATTATATTTATTATTCTGATTTTTGTTTTCTTACCCTTAATGAAGAAGTCGGTAATATATCTTCTGATTCTTTAAAATTATCATTTATTGTTTTAATAAATTCATCTACACTTTTTACAGTTTTTAAGTAATCTTCTACTGTTGTAATATATTCTTCTTTATCTAATTCATTAAGAATTAAACCATATAGGTCGTTTTTACTTATTTCGTTATTCTCTACTTGAGAGCATAATCTTTTATATATTTGATAGAATGATTCCCTATTGCCTTCATCCTTAAGATTATATATACGAATTAGATTCTTTTGATTATCCCAAGTAAGACGACGAATAATGGTATGATCAAATATTAGGTCTTCTATTTCAGGGCTTTCGTTGGCAAGTTGCATCATTTCAATTATCTCTGTATTAGTTCTTGATTCTAATAAATATATTTTGAAGTATCTCTTAGATTTTTTATACTTGTTTTTTACTATAACTTTAATAAGTTCGTATATATCTTGAAAATTAATGTCTGCTTGCCATTCTGGTTCATTTAGTGCTTCTTGAACTAATTTTATTTCATCAGGATTATCAAGTGATGGAATGATTCTTCCAGCAGAAATTAAACTTTCATTTGGTAATTTTATTCCTGTACTTGGTTTTGCTGCTTTACGCATTAAATACTTTTGCTCTAGTATTTTACATCTGTTGTAATTATTGATAAAACTTTTAATAATGTTAAATTCATAGTTGTTGCTTATGAGTAATGTTAATACATTTGTTACATCTTCATTTCCACAGTAAATTGTTGCGAGATTTAAAAGTGAAATATGGTCGAGTAAACCATAAGATTTAGCGTATTCTTCATCCATTAAAAGGGATAAAATGAATGAATCTTTTTCTTTAGTATCATTTTTAGTTTTACCTACTTTTTTTGATATAGCTATATAAGAGTTAAGAATTGAAATTGGGTCAACATCGTCTTCTAATTCCATAATCTTTTTTATTACTATTTGTTTTTCTGTAAGCAAAGTTTTTAACAAAGTATTGCTGTTATTTATTACTTCTTCTATAAAAATCTTCACTATGGCGTCAGCTGATTTATTTGCTTTACTATATGGATAATATTCTTTTAAGAGATTATAGAGATTTAGGATCTCTTTTACTTCATCACCTAAATTAAGTGCTAAAAGTATTATTTCTTTACTTGTTGTATATTCTTTTAATTGATTTATTACTTCTACTTTCATATATTCTCTAATTCTCCTTTTTTATTGTTTATTATAAATTAATGTATTTATCTAAGTCAATAAAATAATAAATTTTTGCATAAAAAAAGCCTAAGAGACGTTCGCGTGATAAAAGCCCGCTCGCACGAGGTGGGCATCACATGCTCCGTTTTAGGATCCCTACGTCTAGGACAAGGTCTTCAACACCACGGGGCAATTAGATTCCCAAGTATCACCAATAGTCGGTTTTATAAGTTTGAACCTCTCTTAGGTAATTTAACTATATCATATTATTTATACTTAAGTAAATACATATTTTATTTTTTGACAAAATACTTTATTTTAATTCATATTTTTTTAGCTTTTTGTTTAGTATTTCTTCTGCTTTAAATGATTTTCCATTGAATGAAGATAGTTCGTTTAGTTCTTTATATACAGCCAATATAGTATCTTGATCTATTTCTAATATCTTTGCATTTTCATTGGTTTCTGGTAATTGATATGGGTTACTACTTAATACTTCAATTTCTCTTTCTGGTTCAATTGGTACAGTTTTAAAATCTTTGTTTTGAATTTCTTCAAATGTTCCACTTTCATTTGTAACGTGTACTTTGGTTTCACCTTTTATACCAATATATCTTAAGTAGCTTTTTCCCTTAACAAAGAATATTATAAATAGGCTTTTCCCTGTCGCTTCATTATTTAATTCTTGGTATATTACTTCTTCTCCATTTAACGTAATACCATCGGCATAATATTTATCGTGTCTGAATAGTGGTATTTCTTCTTTCTTATCAACTACTAGGATGTCTGTTTGTGATTCGGCTAAATGTGTAGCAACTTGTTCACTTAATCCTTTTTCTATTAGTTCATTTGTTCTTTCAATAATTCTTTTGAATTCGTATAATCTATGCATTTGATTCTGATTTAGTTCTAGAGTGTCCATTAATATGCTTAAGAATTTTTCTCCATTTTTAGAATATCTACCAACTAACTCAGCTATTATAGAAAGGTCGTGAGCATCCATATAAAGCATTGCTTTTTTAAAATGATCAGCTGCATATTTAGGTGAATTCTCAACTGATTCTTTTAGGTGCATTGATGCCATATCTAAAGTACTAATTGAATCAGGTCTTTTAATTGATTTATCAATTATATAGCTTTTAAATCCTTCCATTTTTTCAGGTATAATATAATTATTTACTCTTCTAATTATTTTTATTAATCTTTCGTTGTCCATTTTTATTCCTCCGTTTTGCTATTATAACATATAAACTTTTAATTTGTATAGATAGAAAAAACACCTTAATAGGTGTTTTATGCTTTCCATCTTTCAACAACATTGCAGTTTGATGAATATGGTGCCGGATTTGGCATATCCATTTTAACTATAACTGGTATTTTGAATGCGTTACCAAACGCTACCATAGTACCACTTTGTAAACTTGTAAGCTTTTCAATTATATCACCAGAGATATTAGGTAACATCTTATTGATGTAGTCTAGGTCACGTGGGTGTGTCATTTTTAAAATACAGAAATTAGACATCTGAGCGATAACTGTTTCTGATATTTCTACTGGACGTTGACTTACAAGATCTAGCATTACCCCATATTTACGACCTTCTTTGGCGATTCGTTCGAATATATTATATCCGAGAAGAAAATGGTCATTATCAGATACAACATATCTATGTGCTTCTTCTATGAATAAGTGGAAAGGTATTGCTGCTCTTTCTTTTCTACTCTTAGAAAAATCAAAAATCATCTTACAGAATATCTTAACCATTGTTTTAGCTAGGTTATCATCTACATCTTCTAAGTTTATATTAACTATCTGGCTTCTTTTATTATTAAATACGATTAGACTTGAAATATAGTTTTCCAATGTAACATAATTTGGAACATCGAAGAATTTGCGATTAGATGAATTATTTAAACTATGAAGTCTTACTTGCATTATAACGGCATTATCTTGCATGATTCTGTTATTCAAAAATCCATCACCAATAAGAGTAAAGCTCATTGCCTTCTCTAAATCATCAAGCGTGTAATAAGCATCCTTAGGGGCTTCTATTTGTGCCTCTAGTTCATCATCAATAAATTTAAGAAGATATTCATTAATTAGTACTGATTCTCCAAATTCTCCATTTCTATCAATACCGAAGCATTCAGAGAATTTTCTAGTATAACCAATTCCTTGGATATCAGTGTTGACATTAAATTCTGGGGTTGAACAGTCAGCTATAATTGTGAATATATCATTTTTCTTAGCTGATGCATTTTGGTTTGAGAAAAGTACTGTCATTATAGCTTTTGCAATTAAATGATTCTTTAGTTTTTTAGTTGTTTCATCATCTCTTGAAAATAATTTTGCTAATTTTAACATTCTTTCGATTATTGTATATTGATGATGGTTATCAGCCTGTAATAAAAGACATATATCATCAATTGTAAGTAGGAATACAGGAATCTTTAATAAGACATCTGTGTCATCTACTGGATTACTTGTTATAAATTTATATTGATAGTTTGGATTGAATTGATTAAGCACTCTAAATGCTGTTTTATATTCGCCATAAGCATCAAATATAAATAGGTTTGCATTAAATGATAAGAAGTTTTTGTTTAAGAAGATATTTTGAACTATTCTTGCAACAGAACAAGATTTACCAGAACCAGTATTACCAAATATAGATAAGTGGTTTGAAAACATATCATTTATATCAACGTAAACGTCTTTTCCATTATATATTGCTGACTTACCTAGGTAAAGATTCCCTTGTTTATTGGAGCCTAAGATAATATTTAATTCGTCGTCATTAATTATTCTAATTTGACTGTCTAGGGTTGGCTTTTTTATAGTACCAGCAATAAATCTATCTCCAACGAATTGACCCATTAAGTCAATGTGTACAGTATCTTCATCGGCTTTTTTTACTTCACCTAGCAATTTTTGATCTTTTGTTTCAAATATAACATGCAAGTTCATTAGGTTAGGTACAACCATGTTTTCCTTATGTATCTCTACTACGGCAGTAATATCATCAATATATTTAATCTTACCAAACATATTATCAATCCTTTTTATTCTTATATCTTAATAATTATAACATACTCGTTTATTCTACTTCAATAAAGTCAAAATCTGTTTCAACAAATTTAACATATTTGTTAGTATAGATATTTAGGAGTGTGTCATCTTTTTTTACTGTATCTCCTATTTTTACATTTAGGATTATTCCAACTGTATAGTCAATTGTATCATTTAAAGACATTTTTGATGCGCCTAATTTTGCGGCTAGTTTTGCAGCTCCTTCGGCATCTATCTTAACGATTTTTCCTTCTTTTTTACTCTTAACAGGTATTACATGAGGAGCAACAACTACTTCTTTTAATCTTCCACCTTGTCTTGATACAAACTCATAGAATTTCTTTAGTGCTTCTCCATTTTTTAATACCTGTTCTGCTCTTACTTCTGCTTCATTTAAATCAAGCCCTTTAGCCATGGATAAAAGATTAGCAACAATCTCGATGCAAGCGCTATATAAAGGACATTTTTTCCCATGAAGGACATTTATTGCCTCACATACTTCAAGAGAATTTCCAATTGCGTATGAAAGTGGTGTATTCATGTCACTTATAAGTGTTCTAACGTTCTTTTTGTATGCTTCCCCTATCTCGATTAACCATTCACTTAGAAGTTTTGCATCATCCATATTTTTGATTAATGCTCCACTTCCAACTTTAATATCAATTAGTATGTTATCAGCACCTGATGCAATTTTCTTAGACATAATAGATGATGCAATAAGTGGAATTGATTCTGTTGTTCCGGTTACATCACGTAAGGCATAAACCATCTTATCTAATGGGACTAAGTCACTTGTTTGACTGGAAAGTGCAAATCCTAATTCTTCAACTTGCGTATAGAATTCTTCTTCAGTTAAATTTACATTAAATCCTGGAATTGATTCGACTTTATCAATTGTTCCACCTGTTAATCCAAGACCTCTTCCGCTCATCTTTGCAAGATGTAAGCCAAGTGCTGCACACATAGGACCAATTATAAGTGTCGTTGAGTCTCCAACACCTCCTGTTGAATGTTTGTCTACTGTATATTTCATAGCACCTGCTAGATCATAAGCTTTTCCACTCCTTATGAATATATCAGTTAATGATAATGTTTCAGATATGGTCATTCCGTTTATAGTAATTGCCATAAGTAAGGCACTCATTTGATAATCAGGAATTTCTTTATTCAAGTATCCGTTAAAAGCAAATTTTAACTCGTCATAGGAAAGTGAACCGCCATTCTTCTTTTTTGTAATAATGTCTAATATATTCATAAATCTACCTTCTTTATTATTTTTATTATATCATAAATACTTCGTCCGTAAAATAAAAAAAGAGTTAATTAGCTCTTTTAGTTATGATTCTTTGATATACCTTTTCTGCATCTTTAAGTGCTGGCATTATTTTTTTATTTAATTCTTCAAAAATGGTTAAGTTGTCCGATAGATAATCTATATTCTTGCTTATTTCGTTTCTTACATCTTTTAATCTTTTATAAGGTTTGTCAAATTTTAAGTCATAAAATATCTCATCACCAAGCGAGACTAGTTTGTTTTGACAAAGAGTAAATCTACTAAGTTTATCGGAATAAACTTCTCTGTCATTTATAGGAACAAATATTTCTTTTGTCGAAACATCTAAGAGGTATGAATAGTTTTCGTCTTCAGTTGCTGTTATAGCATGATTTGCCTCAGTTTTATCAGTGTATTTATGACTAAGTAACTCCTCTACATCTTCTTTTACTCCTGCTAATATGTAGGATTTATAATCTCGATAGTTTAGAATGTCTCTTAGCAATGCTGAATTATGACGGCATTTTCCATGTCTATTTAAGGTAATTGCTGATAGTATTGGTAACTCATTAGTCCCAATTTTATTACATTCATATGGTAGTTTTTCGTCATATGAAAGATATCCTAGTTCAAGCAAAACGAGTGCGAAGGCATATATCCCTTCAATACTATCTACATCTAAATCATCAAGTGTTTCTTTGATGTATTCAAAGATGAAAGAATATAGGATATTAAATTCTCTGTATTCAATTGATTCAGAAATTGCATTATAGTAATATCTCTCATATAGATAAAAATAAGCCTTAAGAATACTTATCTTTTCTCCACATTTTCTGTAGAACTCCACTTTATCTTTATAATATTCAATATGTTTTTTCATCTTAGTTCCTATCGAGTTAGTTTTTTATAGATGCCTTCAGCTTCTCTTAAAACAGGTTCTAAATGAATTTCCATTTGATGAATTAAATCCTGTCTTCCTTCAATTTTTTCTAAGATATATTTTTTATACTCTAATAGGTCGGGAACGTTGGCTACATTATATGATTCATCAATTGCCGTGTATTTATCATTTGTACCATTGATTTTAAAAACATTACCTTTGTCGGATACGATAACACCAGGAGTATTTGGAATGGACGAATATACTTCAGTCTCAAGAGGGTTTAAATAATATAAGCGGTCTCTTTCTTGGGCTGCAGTAAGATATGTTACAGTTTTACCAAATAACTCGATTCTTTCTTTTAAGGTTGGCTTTTTTACGTCTACTACTCTTTGAGGCGTGTTTTTAGTCTCTTTTACTGCTATTTCTTCACAGACTCTTATAGCTTTTCCATAGATGGTTGCAGTTGCGATACTTGATGACCTTAAGGCGTCTTCTAGAAACAATGCCCAGGAAGACCTAATTGCATGTCCATTTAAACATAAAGGCTTTTCTAAGGCTTTTTTACAATACTTAACTTTTTGTTCTGATAGTTCATAATTAGGAAGAGATAAAGAGTTATTTTCAATCAAATATCTTAGATATAAATATTTTTCATTTAAACCGTTTAAGTCTAATTTCTCCATATTATTAATTATTGTAAAAATAATATCATCGTATATTCTATCTAACTTTCGATATTCTTTTGACTCCCCGATTTCTTTGTATGTAGCAACTGTTTGTAATAGTTTTATACCCCAAAGTAGACCAAGAAGAATAGCTATTTCTGTATTATTATTTAAAGCATTTGTTATTGGCAGTAAACCCGTTATTAGAAGAGATGAACTACTATCTTTTAGCTCACTTACTGCTCTTTCGTATGATTTTGTCATGTATAATCCCCTCTTTTGTCAGTTTATTTTAACTTATGTACATTCTTTAGTCAAATAAAAAGAGGATAACCTCTTTTATTCTAAAATTGCTTTTATTCTTCTTACGCCTGATGATGATGCTTCTTCTTTGATGATTTTAAAGTGACCTAATACACTTGTATTTGTTACATGTGGTCCGCCACAAAGTTCCTTTGATACGTTGTCTCCTATGGTGTAGACTGTTACGCGGTCAGGATACTTTTCGATAAACTCGCATTCAGCACCTGATTTAACTGCGTCTTCTTTATTCATTTCTTCTTTTTTTACTTCTAAGCCTTCGCTTATCCACTTATTAACTAGATCTTCTGTTTTTGTCTTTTCTTCGTCAGTTAATTTGTGATCACAGTTAAAGTCAAAACGCATTCTTTCAACAGTAATATTTGACCCTCTTTGATGAACATTTTCACCAACAACTATTTTTAGAGCAGCATTTAAAAGATGTGTAGCTGTGTGATATTTAGTTTCAATTTCAGAGTTTCCAGCTAGTCCACCTTTAAATTTTTCTTGAGAACCTGCACGGGATAATTCTTGATGAGCTTTGAATTTTTCCTTATATCCTTCTACATCTACTTTAAGTCCAAGTTCATTTGCCAATTCAACTGTTAGTTCAAGCGGAAATCCATATGTATCAAATAAATGGAATGCCGTTGTGCCATCAATATCATTATTATCTTGTGTAACTTTCTTAAACTCTTTCATGCCTTTTTCAAGCGTACGATTGAATTTAACTTTTTCGTTAGCTAATACTTCAAGAACAATATCATGATTTTGCTCTAATTCTTGATAATATTTTTTATATTTACTTAGTATTAATTCAGCAATTTTTTTATCCCAGTCGGAAGAGATATCTATTCCTAAAGTCTTTGCATGTCTTATTGCTCTTCTTATTAGTCTTCTTAGAATATAACCTTGATCTGTATTACTTGGTTTTATTCCAGCTGGGTCAGCACTTATAAACACTGCTGTTCTTAGGTGATCAGCTATAATACGCATACTTCTTTCATTACCTTTATATGGAAGTGATGAAATATTGGAAATAAGCTCGATAACATCTTTCCAAATTGAAGATTCATAATTATCATTAACTCCTTCAAGTATTGAAACAGTTCTTTCAACTCCCATACCTGTATCGACATTTTTGTGTGGCATTTCTTCAACTGTACCATCTTCATGTTTAATATATTGCATAAACACATCATTCCAGAATTCTACCCATCTATCATCGTTTGGATCAAATACTTCAGGAACACTTTCGTTACTTCTCCAATAAAACATCTCAGTGTCTCCACCACAAGGCCCAGTTTCTCCAGCAATCCAGAAGTTATCTTCAAGTTTAGCTATTCTTTCATCTTTTATTCCTAGGCTTTTCCAAGTATTGTAGGCTTCTTCATCAAACGGAATATATTCATTCCCAGCAAAAACTGTTACAGCAAGTCTTTCTAACGGAATATTTAACTGTTTTGTGATAAATTCAAAACTCCAAGTAATTGCTTCTTTCTTGAAGTAATCTCCTAAACTCCAATTTCCAAGCATTTCGAAGAATGTATGATGATAAGTATCCCCTACTTCATCGATATCATTTGTTCTAATACATTTTTGGTAATCGCATAATCTTTTTCCGTAGGGGTGAGTTTCTCCCATTAAATAAGGTATTAATGGTTGCATTCCAGCAGTATTAAATAAGACAGATGGATCATTTTCTGGCACCACCGGTGATGATGGTATTTGTTTGTGTCCATTGTCTACAAAAAATTTTATAAATAAATCTTTTAAATTCATGATTATTCCTCCTATTTGTGAAATCCGAAATTATTATAGCATAAATTAGTTAATTAACATATTCCTAATTTACAAAGAAATGTCTTTTTCCCTCTTATTTGTCCAATAAAAAGATCATTTTCGCCAAATACATATGTATATGATCCAATTGTAAACAAAAACACATCTTCGTAGTCATCTTTTTCTATCTCTCGGTATGTATCTTCCCTTTTGTATGTACTTAGCTCGACAAATCCATCTTCAGTGATTAGTGAAGATGCTAGTCTAATTAAATAATAAGCTGGCTTTTCTTCTTCATCGCGATTTTGATGGTTTTTTTCAGTCTTTATACTTATGGGATTTACTATATTATAATCGTTTTCGGTGCTTACAGAAGATGATGAATGTAAACTGGCATTTACATCAATAATATCATTTACATTTCTATCAAGTTCCAAGTAAGTTATACCATCATTTTTTTCTATTTCAGCTGTGATATTAAATGAATGCGCCATACCTCTTTTTATTAATGTCACATTGCTTATGCCTGTCATATCTTGTTTAAATAATAGTATTGTAGAGTTATTTGAAAAATCATTAATTATGTTCTCAATAGATACTAAATCTAGGTCTCCTTTATATATCGCTTTATATGTTAAGGCGAGTTTATTTGAACTAATTAGCTCTTCAGTAGTTAGTTTACTAGGTAATACATTTATGTAATCTACAAATCTATTGTATGTAAGGTAATAGTCGTCATAACTTAGTGCGATTGAATCAATTACTAGTTCAATATTACCTAGATGTGAAAGTAGATATTTTTTTACCTCTTCTTTTTTTGATTCTATTCTTATATCATCACCAATTAACTCATTATTTACTGCCATAATATGTTTATCATCTTCTGTTGTTAATAAACATATTCCTGTACCTACATCTTTTTTGTTTTCATCTTTAGTCATGAATTCTTCAATGGTTTTAGTTTTAGTTTTTTCACCTGTTATTTCTTCGTAGTGGCTTTTTAGTAATGGTTCCGTTATTTTTAAAAGATCACTTTTAAATGTATCATAGAACACTCTAACACCAACAATTGTCGCAAGTATAACTGATACCATTACGATTGCTGCTGTTTTAATGATTCTTTTGTCTTCTTTTTTTCTGTTTTCTTCTTCAGCTAATTCTTCTTCAGTGAGATAACTTTCATATTCTAATTCTTCTTCATCTTTGTTTTTTAGTAATTCCAAAGATTCCTTAAAAGAGAATTTAGGTTCTTGCATTTTTTCATTTACTTCTTTTTCTAGTTCCTCTTCTTCTTTTTTAATCTTTTCAAGTAATTCTTTTTCTTTAGCCTTTTCTTTTTTTATTTGTTCTATACTTTTCATGACTTCACCTTATTATAATTATACCAAAAGAAAAAGACTTATAAAAGTCAGTAATTAAGTGTTTTATCAAGGAATTTTTTTGTATGTATATAAATTCCTGTATATCTATCATAATAGATTGTAAGAAAGTTGTTTATTCCTTCTATAACATATTCTTTAATTTTTAATTCTTTTATGGTGCTTATGTCTACTAGATAGTACATTCTAAGCATTTTTCTTGTTTTTTCGTCATAAATTATTTCGTTTGTATAACAATTCTTGCAGATGTATCCGCCAATATCGGGATCGATTGTTACGATATTTTTTATACCTCCACACTTAGCACAAGCATTTAGTTCGATTGGACAACCTAAATAGTCAAGTAATTTTATTTCAAGAATATTCATCATAACAATTGGATTTAGTCCTTCTTCTATCTTAATTATAGTATTTATATATATATCGTAAATAAGACTAATGTTTTTGATATCAGTTTGTTTTACAACTTGTCTAACTAAATCTGTGATATAAATATATACTGAATAAGGTATGAGGGATGGTTCTGTTCTAATATGCTCAAAATTATTTAGAATAGTACCTTCCTTTAATGTAGAAAGTCTATCTTCATTATAATAGATTGTGAACTCTGCATAGACGAGTTTTGACGATACAAGCCTTAGGGGACTCTTTAGGTTTTTACATCCCTTAGATACTACCCCAACAATTCCTTCTTCAGTTAGAATATTTAGTATCTTAGAATTTTCCTTAAAAGGTGTTTCACTTATAACAACACCTTGTATTTTTTTTAACATTTAAATCACTTCTTTTTGTATTGTAAATAGTACTCTATTTTCCCTGTTTTTTTAAATAACTCCCATAATTCTTTTTTTGTCATAAAATAACACCCTTTCTATTTATATAATGGGTGTTATTTTATTATTTTATTCAAAGACCGGCAACTTTTTTAGTTTCAACAACTTCAAAAGAAATATCATTATCTTTAAATCTTGTACTTACTGCCTCAAACATTTCTTCACATAATGGAAGGTTGGCATATTCTAGATAATCTAGAATTAAGTCTGGATTTTCATCCTTATGTAGTTCTTTTAATAATTCTTTTGATGACAATGAGGAAATAGTATACTCTTTAATTACACTGATTATAGATTCCGCATCCTCGGGTTCATAAATATTAATGGCATATTTACATAAATCTTCGTCTTTAGTATCTCCTTTAATCATGTAATAGTCATATAAATTAAATTCACGATAACCATATCCATAGTTTATTCCGTTAGCTTTTGCTTGCATGATTTTTGAAATTAGATCTTTATATGTGTTGTTTATAGATATTGTTTTTGCTTCATACTTTGTTATCAAGTTATTAAGGAGTAAGTCCCTTCCAGTTAAAGCATCCTTTAAGGTTTCATTAAATTTGTAACTATTAAAGTGATACTTATCAAATAACTCGCTTATATCTTCTATATCGCTTATTAAATACTCTTCTAGCATTCTTCTCAAGTTTATGAGTCTATCCTGTACTCGATCATGGCTTATTTTTGACTCAAAGAATTTAACAACTGTGTTTTCTGTTTTATAAGCCTCTTTAAGTAAATAATTTAATCTTGTTATATTTGCAGTATTAGCAGGATATAAAGTTTCATATTCGTTTACGAGACTTCTTAAACTTGATTTACTTATATTTATTCTACTTATAAATTCAATGGCTTTTTTATTGTCTTTCATTTCAAGTATTTTTATAGGTAATTCAATATCATAACTACCACGAGTTACTAATTCGCAGACATTTTTATAGGCAATTAAGACATCAGCATTTTTACTTGTTCTAAGATAGTAGTCACGACATTTTAGTAAATACTTTTGATCATATGGATGGAGTTTCCCATCTCTTTTGGCAAATTCACGACCCAATTTATCTAAGTCCTTGGTATTTCCTTGAGATTCGATAATAGCATCAATTATTATTCTTCCTCTTTTAAATATAATATCATTTGGTACTAATTTTGTTGCTTCAAAAGCGTTTTTTTCTTCTTCACTTATTCTGTTGCTTTTTACGTATGAGTCAATATATCTTAGTAAATCTTCACTAGTGTAAGAAGTTCCATCTTCCTTGGAATATTTACTTACATAAGGATTAACGGATACTTCTTTTCCTGAGGAGTTAATGTAAGCACAAAAAAGTTCTTTTTGTCTTTTTAAATAATCATTTAATTTTATTACATTAGCCATATTGTCTCCTCCTTTTATTTTTCAGTTAATCCGAGTTCGTAAAGATATTTTTCTTTATTACGCCAGTTCTTTATTGTTTTTACATATAATTCTAGATAAACCTGTTTACCCAGCATAGTTTCAATATCTTTTCGTGCCTCAGTTCCAATAGTCTTAAGCATTGTTCCTTTTTTACCAATAATAATTTTCTTTAACGAATCTCTTGAAACAATTATATCAACTGATATTTCAGCAATACTCGCTTTTTCTGTGAAACTCGTTAAAACACACGTTATGGC
Source organism: uncultured Muribaculaceae bacterium (assembly GCA_964458035.1). Lineage (GTDB taxonomy): Bacteria > Bacillota_I > Bacilli_A > RF39 > UBA660 > CAG-582. The sequence goes on from CAYWFZ010000001.1 coordinate 53,301, forward strand.
ATGCGGAACCTCTTCTGTAGTCAAATTAAGTATTTTTTCACGAACTAATTCAGCAATCATGAAGTTTGTATCATTGTTAGTAATAACATCATCTTCATAATATTTTATATTGTCTTTTAGATATTTTTTTGTTATTTCAATTAACCTTTCAATGTTATCATGTCTTAAGGCACTTATAGGTATTATATCTGCGAAATCAAATAAATCTTTATAGTTTTGAATAGACGTGAGTATTCCTTCTTTAGTTAGCTTATCTATCTTATTTAAAACTAATATAACAGGAACAGTTGTGTGTTTTAAAGCTTCTATAATAAACTTATCGCCTTTACCAAGACCTGATGCTGCATCAACTACGAAAAGGATTGCATCTATATCTTCTAGAGATTCATAGGTTTGTTTATTTAAGTGCTTACCTAATCTATCCATAGATTTATGAATTCCTGGAGTATCGACAAAAACAATTTGAGTGTCTTCGTCATGATATACACCTTGAATAGTGTTTCTTGTTGTTCCAGCGACATTCGAGACAATCGCGATATGTTCGTTTATTATGGTGTTTATTAATGTGCTTTTTCCGGTGTTTGGTCTACCAACAATACTTATGAAACCACTTTTCATAACGACACTCCTTACTACTATTAATAATTATATCATATATTTATATTTAAATCATTCAAAATTTCATCTTGTAATCCGAATTGGATTTTTTCTTCTTCTTTTCCTTTAGTGTGATCATATCCAAGAAGATGCAATAAACCATGACATACCAAAAATGATAACTCTCTTTTTTCAGAGTGACCATATTCTTTGGCTTGTTCTTGCATTTTTGGAATGGATATGAAAATATCTCCCAATTGTCTTATAACAGGGACATATGTATCATTGTCCTCAAGTGCAAAACTTAATACATCAGTAGTTCTGTCGATTCCTCGATACTCTTTATTCATCGCATGCATTTCTTCGTCATCAATAAATATAATACTTAAATAAGCATTTTTTATATTAAGTTTTTCTAATGTATGATTAATAACATCATCTAAATATTTGTATTCTTCTTTGTAATTATATTTGTTTACTATTTCAAATTCGTTCATTTCGCCACCTCATATAATATTATAAATAAGAGTATGAATAAGAGTATCATAAATATAAAGAATAATAACTTTATCTTATTTGTTTTATATTCATCTGGTATATGTTTATATATAAGCTGTGTCCCGTGAAATGTTATAAAACCAATTATTCCACCAATTAGATTTAAAAGAATATCATCTATATCAAAACTTCTTCCAATAAACATTTGAATAATCTCGATTGTTAGAGATGTAAAAAACGTGATTAAAGTAGTAATTAAGATATTGGTTTTTCCAGCTTTTTCTTTTAGCATATCAGTTATCATGAATCCAAATGGGATAAAAAGTGCAATATTTCCAATAACATTGCGATAGAATAAGACGCTAGTTGTACGATAACGCATTATTTCTTTAAAGGGAATAAAGTTATTGGAAAAACTTTCAAAGTCAGTAGTAGTTACTAAATTAAATAGTGCAAAACAATATATAACATAAATAAGATTTTTAAGTTCTTTATATAGTACTATTTTTTCTTTGCTATATATTGATGATATTATGCGAATTGATGCCATTACAACGGAAAACAGCACTATCATAGGTAATAGATTAATCAGTATGTTGTAGACTTTCACTGGTATCAATTTGCTCACGACCTTCATATTCTTGGGTTTCTCCGATATTCTCATTTACACTTACAAATATCTCTAACTCTATTTTACTATTATTTGTGTTACTATTCAAAACTTTTTTATCAATTATTTCAATTTCTCCTAACTTTTCTTTAAGTTTTAATTCTGCTTCACTAAGAGCTTTATTCATTGCAGTTTCTTTTGTTAAATTTATTTCTTCACTTTTATATTCATATTGTCTTACAAGTGATAATGAACCAAGACTAAATATCTCTTTTTCATCAAATTCATTGTATAGTTTTTTCTTAAGGTATTTATTATATTTTTTTATATTTACTTTTTCTCTTTTTGTATATGTTTTTATAATCTCTTTTAAGGGATATGAAATATTAATCTTATACCACGTATTAGCTTTTACATTGCCCTTTGCACAGGTATTACCTTTAATTTCTTCATTGAGAATTACTTCACCACTTATAATAATATCCCCTTTTTTTACAAGATTACCCTTTTCTTTAACAATAATTCCTTGTTTTGCGTCTATTTCCGTGATAACTCCATCTTTTTTGGCAACTATATGACATCTTTCTAATTCTTTTTCTTTGGTTTTTATTATTCTTTCTTCTATATTTACTGTGTATTTCATTCCGGTTCGCGTTATTGATAAGAAATCTATAAAATCTTGATTTTCGTGCGTTATTTCATCGCTTATTTTGTTGAGTTCCTTATTTGTTTTATAGATAGTAAATTCTTTTATACCTTTTTCTTTTAATAGTTCATCAACCTTTTTTATCATTTCTTTATTCTCGTGTCTTATATCAATACTGACAACTATGTTTGATATTCCATATATAAGAAGTAAAAAGATAAATAGAAGAAGTATATTATATAGATTATTTTTTATTTCTTTAATAATTCTTTTTTTCCCAAGAACACGATATAAAGTTATCTTGCAATAATAGTTTAGTTTTTTTATTTCTTTTAATTCACTTTCTTTAATGGTTACTAATATATAACCTTCTTCATATTTTATATTGTAAATGTTTATTGAATTGTCAATACACTTTTTTATAAATCTATCTTTATTGCCAATTACCTTAATTTCAATCATAGATATTTTACGCTTTCTATAATCCCACTAATTGATGCATCTTTACCAATTGTTTTTTTGAGACTTAAGCTACTTCCTTTAAGCTTTAATATTTTGTTGCCAATTTCTACCACTACTTCGGATTCATCTATATTTATTATTCTTTTATAATTTTTTATATATATTGATGATGATGTTAGGATTAAATAGTAGTTTTCTTTTTTAAAATATGATCTAATTATATCTAGCATATTATTCACCAATAAAATGTATGACTTTACAATAAAAAAAAGCACACATGTGCTTATGATAATTTTTCTTTTACAAGTTTTGATACTTTAGACATATCAACTCTTGCTCCATATTTGCTCGAAATTTCCTTAATTACTCCACCCATTTCTTTAATAGATGTAGCATTGTGCTCTTTTATAATACTATCTATTATTGCTGTAAGTTCTTCATCACTCAATTCTTCTGGTAAGTAAACAGAAAGAATTTCAATTTCTTTTTCAAGGGAAGATACTACATCTTCTTTTCCGTATTTTTTATATTCTTCAATTGATGAATGACGTTTTTTTACCTCTCTTTTAATGACAGATAAAACCTCATCATCAGTTAAATCATGCTTCAAACTTATGCTTTCCATTTGTAAGGCACTTTTTAGCATTCTTATAACATCAAGTTTGAATTTATCTTGTTCTTTCATTGCAGTTGTTAAATCTTTTTTTATTTGTTCAAACATATTATCCTCCATAAATTAAAAAGAAAGTATATTAACTACCCTCTTCTTTTATTTCTCTTGCGAGAATTCTTTATCATTTCTTTTTTTGCTTCTCTTCTTTTAACGCCAGGTTTTTTATATTCTTTATGTTTTTTAAGTTCAGAAGGGACACCTGATTTAGCGACTTTCATCTTAAATCTTTTTAAAGCACCATTAATATCTCCGTTTTTAACTTCAACTTTTGTCATAAATGCTACCCTCCTCTCAGTTCAATTGTATTATAATACACTTTTACATTGTTTGCAAGGTTTTTTGTCAATACATAAACTATAAATTACCCTTTTTATACGTGAAAAAAGGATGATATTAATCTTCATCCTTAAAATCATATTTTTTTGTACTCATTAGATCAACTAAAGCCTCATCAATTTCCATTGTGTTGCTTTCGCTTTTTTTCTTTTCTTTTTTTATAGCGTCCTCTTCAATGTCAGTTTCATCAATTTCATCATCTTTTTTTTCTTCTTTAGATTCATTATCGTTCGAAGGTTCTTCGTTTTCTTCATTTGATGATTCTTCTTTTCCTTCTGAGTCTGGTTTATTTTCATCATCTTTATTATTTGGTTTTTTCTTTTTAAATATAAAGAATCCTGAAACACCAATTATGATTAAACCTACAACTATTATTACGATAATAATCCAGGTGTTATTCTTTTTTTTAGGTTTTGTTTCTTCTTCTTTTTGGTCACTTTCGTTGATTATATTTCCGTCTTCATCAAATTTATAAGTTTTATCTTCTATTTTTTTCCACTCATCAGCATATTGTTTTTTAAATTCTTCTTCTGATAGTACATTTTGAATACCTTCTGAATCTCTAAAGGTGATTTCGCCATTTTTGTATTTTAATACCTCTATATCTGTATCATTCATTCTTGTAATATTTATTGTATAAGTTACAGTTTCATCGCCATTGACGTTATCAATAGTTATTGTAGCTTTGTTTTCCCCAACTACGAAGTTATCAAATCCACTTAGTGACTCAGTTGCTTTACTATCCTGTTTTTCGAACTTCATAACGTTTACGACTGATGTTACAGTATTTGGTACAGTTAAATTATATTCTTTAACATCGCTTTTAAATGCAGGTGTTAATGTGTAGTCTCCAAAAGAAAGACTAGCTAATTTTGCTGAATTAAAACCGCTTTCACCTCTTATAATATTAAGAACATAAGTCTTTGTATCGGCATCATCTTCTGCTTCACTTTCAACTACCACTTCAACACGGTTTTCACCTTGTTTTAGATTAACTTTTTTTGATGCATTGTTTCCTGGAATAGATGGACTGCATGAGTTTGCTGAACATTCCCAACTGATATTTACTGAATTAATTGTATCAGCTATTCCATATACTGTATATTCAAAAGTATTTGAATTAAATTCTGGACTCATAGTTCCTTGTGATGTTTTTAATGATTTTAAAGTTGCATCATGACTTGCTAC
>CAYWFZ010000001.1:58410-109028 GCA_964458035.1 uncultured Muribaculaceae bacterium
TCATAGTTCCTTGTGATGTTTTTAATGATTTTAAAGTTGCATCATGACTTGCTACATGTTCAGTTTCTTTTGCTTTAAGTGAAACATTCATCTTACTTGGTAAAGTAATACTTGCTTGGGAATTATTTGATTTAATCTCTAACGAAACTGTTTTCATCACAGATTGTGAATTTGTTAATTCAACGTATCCTAGTGTTGTTTTTCCAACTGGGAACTTTGTGTTTCCATCGGCATCAAGATAGTTAAATAATTTATTGTCTCTTAATAGAACGCTCCCTTTTGCCTCTTTGAAGGAACATGATACGTCAAAATCATTCGTTGAGCATGATAAATCAACACTTGAAATATCTTCTCCTTCTTTTACTTCTAAAACAATTGGTACATTAAATATGCCTTTGTCATTAGTCTTCTTTGCCTCATCATAGCTTAGTGTTGCTGCACTTGCCATTGATGGAAGTAATAAAACCATTAACCCCATGATTATATACTTATTTATTTTTTTCATATATACCCTTCTATCTTAATTGTAATTCTAGCAAATATTTTATTATTTTTCAATATATTATATTAATTTAATGAGTATTTCATTCATGACATAAATTTTATTCTGTGGAATGTATAAATATCCTTTGCGATATATCAAGTCTCCTGATGCAATTAACTCTTTAACCGGATAGACGTCTTGTATGTTTTCCCCATATTTATTATAAAAGTCATCGACATTTATTCCTTCAAGTTTTCTTAAACCAAGCATTATTTCGTTGTCCATCTGGTCTTTATAAGACATGAGTAAAGATTCTTTTTTGTAATCCCCATCAATATATTCATGTAAGTTTTTAGTGTTTGTATAACGAAAAGCATCTTTATATCCTGATGCACCTAGGCCAAAACCATAGTATTCAGAGTTATTCCAATAATTTAGATTATGCCTTGATTCATACCCTGGAAGAGCGAAATTGCTTACTTCATAATGGCTGAATCCTGATTTTTTTAGTTTTTCGCATATAGTATCGTACATCTTTCGATCTAAATCTTCACTAATATATTCAGTGTTTTGATTTTTTAATTTTGTATGATCTTCTAAAATAAGAGAATATGTGGATATATGAGTCGGTTTTAGGCTTATAAGCTTCTTTAAATCTTGTTTAAGAGTATTTAGCTTTTCTCCAGGCACAGCATACATTAAGTCTAAATTAATATTTTCTATTCCTCTTTTACGAATAAGTTCTAATTTATGTTCTAAATCTTCATAATTGATTTCTCTTTCAAGAATTTTTAGTTTGCTAGGGTCAAAAGATTCAACACCAATACTAACACGGTTTATTCCCCCAGCTACTATGTCATCTAGCAAGTCTTCATCTATGTCGTTTGGATTTATTTCAAAAGTACATTCACAGTCTGGAGCTAAATTAAATATACTTAATATTCTAAATAATTTAATTCTTTCTCTTTTTGTCATACATGATGGAGTTCCTCCACCAATATATAGACTTTTTATACGTTCTCCTTCATAATTATCTTCAATTTCCTTTTTTAAGCTTTCAAGATAATCTTCAACAAAAGAATCTATATGTAATACTTTGGGAAAATCACAGTATGCGCAAATATGTTTGCAAAAAGGAATATGTATGTAAACTGCTTCCATATTACCACCCTAACAAAATTTTATAATAAATTATAAAAAAACTCAAGTAAGTTGTTTGATAAGCCTTTTTTCTCGTATTTTTAAGAATAATAAACAAATAATATAAGTGATTAATGATACTGATAAATAGAATACTAAACTATTATTGATAATTTTAATAAATCTTAATTTAGTTAAGATAATTATTATCCATGGATGCATTATGTAAATATAAGTTGAAAGTTTTCTAATACTTTTATTCTCTGTATCTTTGAGATTAGCTATGAGATATTTAAATATAAAATATGCAAGAAATGGAAGTGATATATACATACTTGTGTGTATTGGACTACCTAACGTATAAATAATAATTCCTTCTATTATTAGAATAGTCAAAAAACTTATTATATAAAGATTATTTGTCTTTTTGTCTATCGGATTTTCTTCAAGAGATATCTTATAACCAAGGAGTAAGAATATCGGAACGTAGAAAAGGAAGTTCCTCGTATATCCAGTTATATTTATAACTATTTTATAAAATAGACTAAAACAATGAATGTCTTCTATAAATCCAAAGTAATTATCTCCAAGGATACCAATAAAGTAAAGAAGTATACCCACAACAGCTTGATGCTTTTTAGGAATATATTTGATTATTAAGTAAGTAACTATTATTCCAAGGATTAGTGCTGGAAAATACCATAGATGATAAAGTGGTCCAGTAAAAAGAATACTTTTTAATATTCCTAATATATTGGTTGAATTTTTTATTAAGAATATGCCATATAATAGTATTGAATATAAGTATACTACTAAAATATTTTTTATGTACTTTAAAAGAATTTTTTTATCTTTTAGAGATTTATCTAAAATATAGTATCCTGTTATCATTAAATAAATTGGTACTGCTATTCTAAACATTACTCTTGTGATTAAATAATCTAATCCTTCGCTTATACAAGTTAATGGAAATGTGTGGATTCCAATAATCATAAAAGCAAGTATCAGTCTAACTTTATCTAAATTCATATTCGTTATTAATCTATTTAAGTGTTTCATATATACGCTCCTTATATAATAATTATATCATGAACATGAAAAAAAGCATTGATTAATGCTTTATTTTTCTGTTTTTAAAACACTTAGGAATGCTTCAGGGGGTATTTCTACACTTCCAACCATTTTCATTCTCTTCTTTCCTTCTTTTTGTGCTTCTAGAAGTTTTCTCTTTCTTGATATATCTCCACCATAGCATTTTGCTAAAACGTTTTTACGCATTTGTGATATGGTTTCTCTTGCAATTACTTTAGACCCAACACTTGCTTGCAATGGAACTTGAAATAATTGTCTTGGAATTATCTCTTTTAGGTTCTCAACAATTTTCTTACCTCTTGCATAAGCAAAGTCCTTGTGAACGATTAAAGATAATGCATCAACTACATCGCCATTTATTAATATATCCATTTTTACTAGGTCGCTCGCCTTATAGCCACATAATTCATAATCAAAAGAGGCATATCCTTTAGTACTTGATTTTAATCTGTCAAAGAAGTCATATACAATTTCTGATAATGGTAAGTCATAATGGATATTTACCCTTGTATCGTTTATATATTCTAGGGATTTATATATTCCTCTTTTATCTTGACATAATTCCATGATAGAGCCAATATATTCACTTGGAACAAAGATATTTGTCGTTATAAATGGTTCTCTTATTTCTTTTATTTTTGCTCTATCGGGCATTTTGGTTGGGCTATCAAGCGTAATTACTTCCCCATTAGTGAGTTCTATTTCATATATTACTGATGGAGATGTTGCAATTATTTCTATACCAAATTCTCTTGTTATTCTTTCTTCAATTATCTCCATATGCAAAAGCCCTAAAAATCCACACCTGAAACCAAATCCAAGTGCTTCTGATGTTTCTGGTTCAAACGAAAGAGAAGCATCATTTAGTTTAAGTTTTTCTAAGGCTTCTTTTAGCATCTCAAATTTATTTGGCTCAATTGGAAAAAGTCCTGAATATACCATTGGTTTCATTGGTTGATACCCTGGTAAAGGGGTTGTAGCCTCGTGAGATTTTGTTGTAATAGTATCTCCAACACTTACTGTATCAATCGTCTTAATTGATGCATTAATCCAGCCAACAGATCCAGTTGTAAGTTTATCTAGTTGTTTGGGTTTTGGAGTGTTTACTCCAAGTTCAACAACTTCATATTCGGCTTTAGTTGCAAACATCTTTATAATGTCTTTTTTAGTAATCTCTCCACTAAAAACTCTTACTGATGCGATAACTCCTCGATATGGATCAAAGTAGGAATCAAATATCATGGCTTTTGCCTCATTGGTTTCTGGATTCTTTGGAGATGGTATTCTCTCAATTATGGCATCTATTAATTCTTGAACGCCTACTCCTGTTTTTCCTGAACAAAGTAAAATGTCTTCTTCGGCAAAACCAAGTACATCAACTAATTCTTTTTTTATTTTAGGAACATCAGCGTTTGGCAAATCTATTTTATTTATAACAGGTATAATTGTTAAATCATTATTTAATGCTAAATAGAGGTTAGCTAATGTTTGTGCTTCTATTCCTTGAGCCGCGTCAACTATTAAAATTGCACCTTCACAAGCTGCAAGACTGCGAGAAACCTCGTATGAAAAATCGACGTGCCCTGGAGTATCAATTAAGTGTAAGATATAGTCTTCACCCTTATAATTATACTTTAGTTCAACGGCATTTAACTTGATAGTAATTCCTCTTTCTCTTTCAAGATCCATACTATCAAGTAATTGGTCTTTCATATCGTGTTTATCAACAGCACCCGTTAATTCAAGTATACGATCGGCAAGTGTTGATTTCCCATGATCAATGTGCGCAATTATACTAAAATTTCTGATATGGCTTAAATCCATACAAATCACCTTTATTCATTATATCAAATTATTTATTTTATTTGTAGTTTAACTGTTGTTTGTTTACTACTGTATATATCAAATAAGACGTCATTTATACATCTGGTTATAGCGGCAGAAAGACCTCGATAACCACTTTTACGCGTATATGCTTCATCAACTATTTTTTCTATAAATTCATCTGTTACTTCTAAATCTATTCCATATATTTCAAAGTATTCTTTTAGTAAACGTAAGTAACTATATTCACTACTTAAAATAGCAGTTCTTAATTCTTCTTTAGTTGGTTCAGTGGTCATTATGGTTTCTTTTATACGGTCTGCTAATTGCCTAATCATTCCATAATCCACTAAATCATCTGTTTCGATGTTCCCTTTATTTAAGATTCCTTCAAATGCTCCAGCTAAAACAAATGTGATGTTTGACGTATCAAACTCTAGGTTTTGTTCACCCATTCCTTGACCAATCTTTTTGTGAACAACAGTTCCTTGCATCATTGTTAGGAAAGCATTTTGTGTATCTTGCTTAATTTCAGAATCTTCACTATTTGTATATTTACATATTTTATCGAATTCATCTATAAAAATTATCCCATGTTCGAACGCTTCTTTATTTTTACCCGAGGCATTAAAAAGGTTTACCAATATATCTTCTATATCTGCACCCTTATAAGCAGCTGGAGTATATCTAGTAGCATCTTCTATTACGAAAGGCACACCAAAAAGATTAGAAGCACTAGTCATCATAAAAGTTTTACCACTACCGGGAGGCCCATAAATAAGCAAATTACTTTTAAGTTCTCTAATCTTGTCATTGCTCATACCTGAGTATGAAAGAGATATATTTTTTGTAAGATTTGCAATTAATATTTTTAATTGATTATCTAATCCTACTAGTCTCTTTTTTAAAGCCAAGTATTTCCCTATAGCGTCATATTCATCAAGACTTTTGATATGTTTTTTGGAGTCTTGTAGAGAAAGTGCGTTAGTTTTACCTAATATTTTACTTGTAGTTATTGCATCAATTGATAACACATCTGTCCCTTTTGAATTCTCTATTAAATTTCCAAGAGTCTTACTAACTGAAGGGGTTGCTGCATACTTGTACGCATCAATTATTTTTTCGTCTGTAATTATATTAAGTGTTGGATTACCTCCATTATAAATAACTTCCAAATAAGCATTTTTAGGACACTTTTTTAAATAATTTTCTAGAGTTATTTTATTTCTTTCATCTGGACAAAAGTCTGTAATAAGGTTTACTTCAACAGTTGTTAACGGTAAACAATAAAAATCTTGCTCATCTTCTCCAGTAAATAACTTACTTATTTTCTTTTTTTTATATTTACCCGATTCAATTGTATATTCTTGATCATCTGGTTTTTTGCTTGAGAGTGCTATCTCATCAAGACGCAGTATATCGTGAATAGTACTACCCACACTTACTTTTTTATATTCAAATATTTTTATATATTCTGCTTTTGCAAATACTAATTCTTCTGTTGCCATATTTATCCTTTCGTGATTATTTCTTCAGCTACTTTAACACCATCGATTGCAGAAGTTTGAATTCCTCCTGCATACCCCGCACCTTCTCCACACGGATAGATTCCTTTTATATTACTAGAAAAACTTGAGGAACGCAATATCCTAATTGGTGATGAAGTTCGAGATTCTATACCAGAAAGAATTGCGTCGTCACACTTAAACCCTTTTATTTTAGAATCAAAGTAAGAAATAGATTCCTTAAGAGCAACATTTAATTCTTCTGGTAGTAATTCGTTTAAGTCAGCAAATGTGTAACTTCCTTTTATGCAAGGAGTAACTTTTCCTAAGTGTGTTGATATAGTACCCCTACAGTAATCTTTCAATAATTGTATTGGTATACAACCATTGCCAAGAGAATATGCTTTACTTTCTAAATTTCTTTGAAATTCAAGTCCAGAAAATAAATCATCTCCGTAAATTTTATTGTCTACTGTTATTATAAGTGCACTATTGGCATTTTTAGAGTCTCTTTTATAATTGCTCATACCATTTACGGCAACTTTTTTTTCTTCACTTGAGGCATTTACTACATATCCTCCAGGGCACATGCAAAAAGAATATACTCCATGTCCATTACTACTTTGATGAGTTAACTTATATGTTGCTGGGCCTAAATCATCTTTATAAAATTCACCATATTGGCTTTCATTAATATTATCTTGTAAATGCTCTATTCTTAATCCAACAGCAAAAGGTTTTGGCTGCATAGTAATGTTTTTTTCATTTAATAATTTAAATGTATCCCTTGCACTATGACCTATAGCTAATATTAATTTATCACATTCAAGTTCTTTTTCATTATTAATAATAATTCCCATTACTTGCTTATTCTTAATTATGATATCTGTCATACATGAGTTATATAAAAATTTTACACCTAAACTAATTAGGTATTTACGCATATTTATAATTACATTTCTTAAAATATCTGTCCCAATATGAGGTTTATAGCTATATAGAATTTCTTTTGGTGCTCCAAAATTAACAAAGGTATTTAAGACATGTTCCCCATAAAAGAATTTATCTTTAACTAATGTATTAAGTTTTCCATCCGAAAATGTTCCTGCTCCTCCTTCACCAAATTGAACATTAGAGTTTATATTTAGTTTATTTGATTTCCAGAAACTATTTACTGTTTTTACCCTATTTTCAATACTTTCACCACGTTCTACTATAATTGGTTTAATTCCTGCTTCTGCAAGTGTATGAGCTGCAAAAAGACCTGCTGGTCCTGCACCAACAATTACTACTTTTTGGTTCTTATTTTTGGCAGTTTTCTTCTGATATCCTTCTTTTTCTATTTTTTGTATTAGGGAGTCTTTATTATGATTTAGTATATATTCCTCATTTTTTATGAGTATATCAATATCATAAACGTAGTAAATGCATCTTTTATCGCGTGCATCAAGAGATTGCTTCTTTATGGTATACTCTATTATTTCTGAATCTTTAATGCGTAGTCTAGATTTTATTTTTGAAACGATCATTTCTTCTTGATTTAGATGGGCATCGATTTTTATCTGTCTTATTCTAATCATTTATTTCATCTCCTGCAATATATCCCGTAATGAAGGCAAAGGCAAGATTATATCCACCACAGATACCGTCAACATCAAGAATTTCACCCACAACTTTAATGTTTTTATTACTTTTAAGAGACAATGAATCATTGACATCTTGAAGTGACAAACCTCCACGGCAAACTTGAGCTTTTTCATAATCTTCTGTAGCAATTACATTAATTTTAAAATTTTTAATAGCATCTATTAAACTATTCTTTTCATCTTTAGTTAGACTATTCCATTTTAAATCTTTATTTAAATTAGCTCTTTTTAATAGTGTTGCCATTAATTTATAATGGAAAAGCGTTTCAAGTAATTCTTCTAAAGATTCAGCTTGCATTAAGTTGTTTTTTCTTTCTAAAAAATCATATAAATTATTTATGTTTGGTAAAAAATCAATCATAACATCTAATTTTTCATGATTTAAAATACTTTTTGATAGAACACTACTTATATTAAATGTAACAATTCCACTTATACCATAATCTGTTAATTGAATTTCACCAAATTCCTCTTTTATTATTTTTCCTTTATCTTTTATGGTTAATTTAACATCTGTTCTTATACCACACCAGATACTCTTTTCATTATCACTTATTTTTAAGGGTACTAATGCTGGAGATATAGGTACTATATCTAAACCAAGTGATGCTAGTAAATCATAACCACTTCCATCACTTCCAGTTTTACTTGCAGCTTTACTTCCGGTTGCAATAATTACTTTATCAGCTTTAATTGTTGTATTATCGCTTAAGTATACTTGTACTTCTGAATTGTTTACTTTAAGATCTGTTGCCTTTAAATTATATAGTATAGATATATTTTTCTTGTTTAGTTCGCGATTGAATGTCTCTTCGATACTGCTAGCTGTTTTTGAGTATGGATAAATATAACCGTTTTTTTCTGTTGGGGTGATTCCTAGATTCTCTTTTAAATATTTATATACTTCATCTTGTTTTAAGAGTATATGTTCTAATAATTCTATATTATTTGAATTATATTTAGAACTATTTATTTCTTTATTCCAGAAATTACATTTTCCATTTCCTGTTATAAGGATCTTTTTACCTATTTTATTATTTCTTTCGATTAATGTGACATCGGCATGCTCGCTTGCTTTTAGGGCAGCTAGTATTCCTGATGCTCCACCGCCAATTACAACTACTTTCATGTTATTTTCCTCTTCTTATATATTTCTTTAGTTTTCTTATCTCGCAAGAGAGAGATATTTTTTGTTTTAATTTTGGATTTTGAATAAGTTCTTTTATTCTTAAACAATTATTTAATTCAAAGGTTAGGTATTCTTTATTTTTGATAAGAAATGGACCATATTTTATTTCATCCCTTTTATACACCTTATGTCCTCTTTTAAAGACTATATTAATATAATTTTTTTTGTTATCTATAAAATATTCTTCATTTTCAATATAAAATCCCAGTTTAATTACTTTTTGTCTTAGTTCTTCATGATTATTATTGGATTGTAAAATAAGTTTATTTATTTTTTTTGTATATGGATTATTTAAAATAGATAGAATTGTAGATGTCCCCATTCCAGATATTAAAATTGTATCTATTTCATCCTTTTCATCTAATACTGCTAAACCATTTCCTAGTCTTGCATCAATTGATTTTTCAAGGCCGTTCTTTTTTATATTTTTTATGCCAGCTTCTAGCGCATTTTCGTGAATATCAGAGATGATTAGATGATTAAGTAAGCCACATTTTATTAATTCAATATCAAGCAAAGCATGGTCACATCCAATATCGATAATTAAATCATCTTTGTCTATATACTTTATAAGTGTATTTAATCTTTTACTTATCATAAGCTTGCACCCAACCCTTCATATGACTAGTATACCATAATAAAAGATAAGTTTTATACTTATCTAATTATTATTTTTACAAATATTATTAAAATCTTGTTGGTAGTCTTTAATGAAACTATCTAGTTTTTTGAAATTAGTTATATCAGGGTTGTCAAAATCAATTAAGTCGTTTTGATAAACATAGTTTATATCGAAATAAACATAGTCAAGATTGACTAATTCGTCTGGCCATGTTGATTTATCACAGATGTTTAGACTGACGTTGTTGCTCTTTACTCTAAATGTTAAGAATGTTTCGTTTTTTTCAATATAATAATTTAGTTTAGATGTTAATCTACTAAGCTCTGCAGTTACTCCATATTCATCAATAACAATATTATTTATGTAGAAATCCTCTAGTGATGGTAAATTTCTCATTGTTCCGGTAGAAAGATCAATTATTTTAACATATGGCACATGATCATAAGATCTTTCATGCTCAATTACAAGCGTGTCTCCATAAAGATGAAAGTTGATTTTATATTTATCATATTCATAAAACTCTTCATCGTTTTCAATTACAACATCATTTATTTTTAGATTTAATTTAGAAACATCATTTTTCTTATTTGCATATTGAAATTTTATAATAGCATCACTTCGTAAATTTACTTGATACCATTCTTGTGATTTTTCATTTAGATTGTCTTTTTTCAATACTATTTTACTATATAGATTCTTTTGTGTAGCTAATTCTTTTTCAATTACTGTTAGTTTCGGCAAAGATGTAGGAATTAAGTCCTCTCCATTTTCTTTCTTAAATAAAGGTTTTATTACTAAGCAGTCCGATATTATTACTAGAGCAAACGCTAGTAAAATGTATACTACCTTTTTTATGTTACTTTCCATATAACCATCCTATCATAGATTAATTATAGCAATGAATATGAAAAAAAACAAGGAATACCTTGTTTATTCTGTCATAAAGTCTTTTAGTTTTTTTGCTCTTGATGGGTGTCTTAATTTTCTTAGAGCTTTTGCTTCAATTTGTCTGATTCTTTCTCTAGTAACATTAAATCTTTTACCTACTTCTTCAAGTGTATAACTTGTTCCATCTATAAGTCCGAAACGAAGCTCAAGTACTTGTTGCTCTCTAGGTTGTAATGTCGATAAAACAGACTTTATTTCTTCTTTTAAAATCTCATTGGTTGCATATTCTTCTGGAGATAGAGATGATTCATCTTTTATGAAATCTCCTAAATGCGAGTCATCTTCCTCACCAATTGGTGTCTCAAGTGAAACTGGATCTTGGCTTATTTTAATTACTTCACGAACCTTTTCTACAGATATCCCCATTTTCTTAGCTAATTCTTCTTCGCTTGGTTCACGGTTTAATTCTAGAGTCATTTGTCTTTGAATACGAGCCATTTTATTAATTGTTTCAACCATGTGTACTGGAACACGTATAGTTCTTGCTTGGTCTGCAAGAGCACGTGTGATTGCTTGACGAATCCACCATGTTGCATAAGTTGAGAATTTATAACCTTTTCCAAAGTCAAATTTTTCTACTGCTTTCATTAGACCGATATTACCTTCTTGAATTAAATCAAGGAATAAAAGTCCACGACCAACATATCTTTTAGCAATAGAAACAACAAGTCTAAGGTTTGATTCTGCAAGAATATTTCTTGCTTCTTCTTCACCATTAGCAACTCTTATCGAAAGATCCATTTCTTCTTCAGTGGATAATAGCGATATACGACCAATTTCTTTTAAATACATACGTACTGGATCATTGATATTAACATCTTTTGTTAAATCTTCATCGTCTAATACAACTACTTCTTCCTCTTTCTTAGCTCCACCTGATGCTTCATCTTCTTCAGTTATAACGTTTATTCCTAGTTCAATAAATGTATTGTATAGTTGATCTAGTGAATCAGCATCCATCTCTAGACCTTTTAAGGCGTTTGCTAACTCTTCAAATGTAATATACCCTTTCTTTTGTCCAAGTTCAATTAATTCTTTTTTTCTTTCATCAAAAGTTTTTATTTCACTAACTTTCTTCATTTTGACACATCCTATTCTTCATTTTTGCAATTTCATTTGTTATTTTTAATTTTTCATTAATGTCTGTTACACTTTTTTGTTTTTCTTTTAATTCTTCTATTTTGTTTTCATCTATCCATATCTTGATTTTATTAACTATCCCGATGTAATCAGCATCGTTTAACTCGATCTTTATATTTTTGTCTACAACATCAAGCACTAATTCATAATTATCTTTACTTATTTCATAAGTTATAAAATCTGCTATACTAATATAATTGTATTTTAGAAAAAATGCAAGTATATCGTTAGCAATTTCTAAATATTCTTCATCAGGAATATATCCTAATTCTTGCTCATATAGTTTTATATATTTTATATCATTCATCATATAATATAATAGAACACTTGATAATTTTTGATTTTTTGATAATTTTTTTTCTTTTCTAGGCTCTATCTTTGTGATTTTTGTGGGCTCTACTTTAATTATTTGATTTAATAGCACGTTTTTATCAATTCCATACTTCTCAGATAATTCATTTACCGCTAAATCAATGAGTACTTGATCATTTGATTTATTTAATTCTTTAATTACTTCATTTATGTATTTTGAAATATCTTCTACTTTGTTTAGATTTTTATTTTTTTTGTGATAATTTAGTTTAAAGTCAAAGTACGTTGTGGCATTTTCGATAGCATCTAAAAATTCTTCTTTAGAGTGAGTCATTATATACTCATCTGGATCTTTTGCACCACTTAGTCTTAATATTTTTAATTCAACATTTGCTTTTGACAATAGCTCTCCGTTTTGAATAGTAGCTTTTTCTCCAGCATCATCATTATCCATACATAAAATTATGGGAACATTTAACTTTTTTAGAAGTTTTATATGGTTGTCTGTTAATGCCGTTCCCATTGTAGCTACGACATTTTTAATACCCGATGCATATACTCTAATAGCATCCATTTGACCCTCTACGACAATTAGGCTTTTTACTCTTCTTGCCTCATTTTGTGCTCGATGATAATTAAATAAAATATTACCTTTTTTAAATATAGGTGTTTCCCTTGTATTAATGTATTTGGCTTCTTTAACATCTTCAAAAATTCTGGCAGAGAAACCTACTGGTTGCCCATTTGGGGTGTGTATAGGAAAAGTTATACGATTTCGAAATAAATCATAAAGTGTATTTCCACGTGCAGATATACCGGTATCTATTAATATTTGTTCATCATACCCTTTATTCGTCAGTAGTTTAGTTACTGTATCAAAATTTGTTCCGGCATACCCAATATTAAACTCTTCAATTATTTCGTCATTTATTCCACGTTTTTTTAAATATTCTAAAGCTTTAATTCCATCCTTACTTTTTAAATTGTTTTGATAGAATTTTAGTGCTAAATCAACTGCTTCATAGTGTTTATCATATTTACTTGTTTCTTTATATCCTGTATCTACTTCTATTCCTACTTTAGATGCAACTATTTTTACGGCTTCTAAGAAAGAAACATTTTCATAGTCTTGAACAAAGGAGAAAACATTACCAGTCTTATGACAAACAAAGCATGTAAATAATCCTTTTTCCTCACTAACACTCATAGATGGGTTATGGTCATCATGGAAAGGACACATTCCAAAATAGTTTTTACCTTTTTTTTCGAGTGTTATATATGAGTTAATGATTTCTACAATACTTGCAGCTTGTTGGATTCTATTTATTTCACCACTATCTATAACTGCCACTAAATCACCCTCTATATATACTTATTAACGTTTGGTAGTCATTTTACTTCAAATTTTTTTGATTTTTTAAAAAAATAGCAAAAAAGTAGCAAAAATTGCCACTTTTTCCTATAAATACCATAATTTTTTCCCGTTTTTCATAACTGTTTTTATAATTCCACTACCCAAGCATTGTTCTCCTAAATATAAGACACAAGCTTGTCCTGGAGTTACTGCTTTAACTTTCGACGGATATTTTACTGATATCTCACCATTTTCCAAATAGTCAAGAATTACCTCATAGTCTGGTCCACGGTAGCGGAATTTTGCTGTACAAAATGTTGGATGATTAGGTGAAATAAAGTTAATATTATCAATAATACACTCATCTGAATATAGTGTTTCGGGGTCGTCGCCAAATGCTACATACAACTCGTTCTTTTCCACGTTTTTCCCAACAACAAAATGCTTATCTTTAAAACCTGATACGCCAACATTTCTTCTTTGTCCAACGGTGTAATTCATAAGGCCATTATGAGTCCCAATCACCTCAAGTGTGTCAATATTAATAATATTACCCGGATTTGGTTTTAGATAATTTTGAATGAATTTTTGATAATTTCTTTCACCTATAAAACAAATTCCTGTAGAGTCTTTTTTCTTTGCGGTTGGAATACCTGCATCTTCTGCTATATGCCTTACATCCTTTTTTTCTAAATCACCTATAGGAAATAGTACATCTTTTAATTGTTCAGTTGATACTTGAGCAAGAAAATAAGATTGATCCTTATTTAAGTCTTTTGCACGATATAACTTACATCCTTCAACCCTTGCATAGTGTCCAGTGGCGATATAGTCGGCCCCTAATCTTCTTGCTTCTTTTACAAATGAATCAAATTTTATATATTTATTGCACATAAGGTCAGGATTCGGTGTTCTTCCTAACTTTAATTCTTCTAAAAAGTATGAGAAGACATTGTCCCAATACTCTTTTATAAAATCAATTCTATGAAGAGGAATGTTTAAATGATTACATACAGCTAAAGCATCATTATAGTCCTCTTCCTGAGGACAAATATTTGCACCAATATTTGGATTTCCATCAATATCATTATTAATCATAGAATCCCAATTACGCATAAATAATCCAATTACTTCATATCCTTCTTTTTGCAACAAATATGCAGCAACAGAAGAATCTACTCCGCCTGACATTCCAATTACTACTTTTTTAGGCATAATATCACCTCATACATCAAAATAATACAAGACAATTATAGCATATTTATAAAGTTTTTTAAAAACATATTACCAAAAAAGTAAATAATTGTATCATTTATTATACTTATCCCTAAAATAATCAAAAAACGCATGATTAATGGCTTTATTAGGACTCTGATATAGTCATTTTTTAACCCTAGTATATTTTTTATAATCTTATTTATATAATTAATGCTTATTATAAATAGATAACTAATAAGTATTATAAATATTAATTTGTTTACAATAACTGTTAATACTCCAAAGAATAAACCATTTAATTTATAATTTTTAAATAATACTCCTAATATAAAACCAATTGATGATCCTTCAATACTTAAAATCAAGGTTTCAGAAACAAGGTTAATCAGTGCTAAAGTACTAAAGAATATTATTATTATAGAAAAGCAATGAGGAATAAACAGATTTGAATTGCTTGTTTTGATAGCATCAATAAACTCTGTTGCATCAATGTTTTTATTTAATCCATAAATGAATCCAGATATGCCAGCTATTAATATTATAAGTGCTATAAATATTGCTATGTTTTTATTCTTTTTCATATTTTCACCTATTTAATATTATTTAATACTTTAAAAATTATTCTAAATATTATATAATGTTTACAGGTGATATTCATGAAAAACGAACGAGATTATGAAGTTGTTGGAGATATACGTATAAAACAGACAAAAAAGAAAAAAAAGAAGAAGTCTAGTGAGACTTCGCTTGCTACAAAAATATTTGTTTGGTTTATGTTCTTAGCGATGCTTGGATCTTTCTTAGCTCCATTAGTAACATATTTAATATCAGTAATTAGCGAAGCCTAGTTACTTTTTTTATGAAAAAAATGAGTGTTTATACACTCATTAATTCTGTTTCTTTTTCTTTTATTTTTTCATCAACGATTTTATTGTATTTATTTATTAATTCTTGAACATCTTCAATTAATGATTTTGATTCGTCTTCTGTTAAAGTTTCATCTTTTTTTATAGAGTTATTAGCATCTTGCCTAGCGTTTCTTAAAGCTATTTTAGCTTGCTCACCCATTTCACTTACTTGTTTTACATAGTTTCTTCTTGTTTCTTCAGTTAACTCTGGAACAGTAAGTATTACCATTTCTCCATTGTTAGTAGGTGTTATACCAATATTAGCCTCATTTATTGCTCTTTCGATATCTTTAATTGCTGATTTATCAAAAGGTTTTATGAATAATTGCCTTGCCTCTGGAACAGTAATATTTGCAAGTGCGTTTATTGGTGAAGTTGAACCATAATATTCAACCATAATACCATTTAGCATACTAGCATTTGCCCTACCTGCACGAACAGTTACAAGTCTTGCCTCAAGATTCTCAATAGACTTCATCATCATTAATTCTGCTTCTTCAACATAATTCATTTTATCTCTCCTTAAATTCAATTATAATTTAAATATTTTTATATATCAAGTCTTAAAAACATCATTATAAACATAGCTAGTGTTATTAATTCTAGCAACACTACAATGGAGGTGACACCAGATATTGGCCCAAAAGGATTATTCAGTTCTCTTTTTTTATCAAGGCTCTTATCTAGACCTAAATCTTTCATTTGACCTTTATAATCTATGAATTTCTCAGCAAATTCTTTTTCAATATCATTTAACTCGGATTCATCTGCTTTTCCTGCTTCTATCTCTAAGTAAGTATCTACTATACTTGCTTTGTTTCCTCTAGCTGATTCCATATAACTTGTTATTAATTTTGTCTTTGCATCAGCAGGAATATTTTTTTCAATATTTTCCTTCATATGCTCTAATAGATATTTAATACACAAATTTAATCTATGTTCTTCTTCATAGGATAATTCTATGTCATAAACATCTCTTTTAGCAACTATTTCATCAATATTGATGCTGTTAAATTCTTCTTCAGTTATTGTTTCTATAGTATCGTATGATTCTTGTTTTGCTTCATTGTTATTGTCTAAACCCATATCAGTCTTTTCGACCTCTGGTGTTGCAACTTCGGGTGTTCCATCAATTTCAGCTAACATTTCATCAATACTTGCTATTTTTGTTAGAGACGGTTTTTTTAAAACTTGCATCTCTCTTTTATTTTCTGTTGTTCTAAATTTTATTATTCCATCACCAATGCGATAAATTCTTTCACCATTATTATCGATAGAAACCATAACTTTATCTTGAATACCATATGTATTTCTATAATTTTCTACATCATTTAGTTCTTGCATTTCAATTTCTGGGTTGTTTACGATGGCTTTATTACGTGTATTGGGGTCGTTTTTCATTTCTTCTGGTGTTTTAAATTCTACATCGCGATGTACGTATTCTTTAAAGTAGTGGAAAACGTCTCTTGCACTCATGGTAGGCAAATCATTTATATGATTTTGTATAAAATCATTAATCGTTGCATTTGAATTACAAGAAAGCATTTCAACTTGACCCTGTTCATTAGTAAATGTTAAATAATCAATGTACTTGCCCGAATCATTATCTTCTCTTTTGGTTGATATAATATTAAGCTTTTGAAAATCTTTATTAATTGTTTTTAGCATATTAAGTGAGTTTTGATTACTTATATTCTCTTCTTGTTTTGCTTCATATTCCATTATTTTAGATGAAAGCAACTCAGTTAACTCAGCTTTATTTATTATGTCCATAGAGGCTAGACGATTGCTAAGTGTTTTAATGTGCTCAATCATTTCTTCGCTTAGTTCACTTTGGTTTAATGTTGTAACTAATTCACTCATATTAGTTATCTCATTATTAGTTATATTTAAATCAAGATTATTTACTACACTCATGCTTAATGACTCGCTTTCTTTTTCTTAGTTTCTATTGCTACTCTTTGAGTAAGAGCTAATAGTATGAATAAATTTAATATAAAACTTCCACCATAACTTAGGAATGGTAAAGGAACGCCTGTAAGAGGAATTAGTGCTAGAAGCCCGCCAATATTAACAATTATATGGGTTAAAATATAGGCAAATGTTCCAAATGCAATTATACTTCCCCTTAGAGTTGTTGCATTTCTTGCTATTACTAATATACGGTATAGCAAAACCATATAAAGCAATAAGATAATAGACCCTCCAATAAGCCCTAATTCTTCAACTATTATTGGGAAAATAAAATCAGTGTGTGCCTCAGGCAGATACAAATACTTTTGAGTTGACTTCCCAAGACCTGAACCAAGTAGATCACCATTGTTTATCGCTATATAACCATTACATACTTGATATCCTGTTTCTTCTAGATATCTTGAACATGGATTTTTGAAATTAAAACGGGATGCTTGACTTGATGTAAGTAGTTTATCAATGAATTCTGAGTTGCTATTTAAAAATATAATACCGCCAATTATTCCACTTATCGTTATTATTTTTATCGCCGACATAATAATATTCTTTTCAAATGGTAAAGTGAAAAATATAAACATACAGATACTTGCTATTATACAAGCTGTTCCTAAGTCTGGTTCTGATGCAACTAGGAAAAATATTATAATACACGGTATAAGCGGCATAAATGTATCATATATTGATTTAAATTTCTTTTTTGATCCATACCATGTTGCAAGATATAAAATAATTATAGTCTTAGAAAACTCGCTTGGTTGTATTGAAAAGCCGGCTATTTTAAACCAGGATCTTGCTGAATTTGTTACATGTCCATATGTTTTTAATCCAACAAGTACAAGGATTATTAACCCAAGCCCAAGAATAGATAAACTTTTATACCATTTCGTTGGTATAGCATATATTATAAGTGACAAAAAAAATCCAACAGCGATAAACATAGCTTGCTTGGAAAAGAAATAATAGCCTGTCTGTCCATATTGCAAAACAGCCGCAATTGAGGATGACGAGAATATCATTACTAGTCCTAAAGAGGAAAAAAGAATTGTTAAAATTAGCAATGGTTTGTCTAATTTTTTTAATATATCTTTCATAGCCTCACCTATAATAATTTTAGCATAAAAAAGAACATATATTGGTAATATGTTCTTAAATAACGTTAAGTTTATGTTAACTAATCCACTAGATCATTGCCGTCAGCATCCTTGTTTATGCTTCCTGTTAAAATCATGATACCTTCAACAAATCCCCATATACCACTTATAACTGGACCTAATCCACAAAGAATTATAGCACCAGCTGTTCCTAATATTAATTGAGGGATAGCCTTATTCGTGTATCCTAAGTAGAAATTGTGAACACCAAATGATCCTAAAAATATTGCAAGTAAGCCTGCTGCTATCTTACTTTTAGGGTTTGGATTAATATTACCATTATTCGTGTTTTTTGTTATTGTATTTTGAGTTGCATCAACTGTTATCTCTTTGCCGCATGATACACACTTTGTTGCTCCGCTTTCTAATTTAGCTCCACAATTCGTACAAAATTTTGCCATTTTATTCACCTTTCAATTTGGAATTATTATAATTAAACATTCCAACCTTTCTATCTATTAAGTTATTCAATAAACTCACGATTGCAATACTTATAAATGGTGCTAATACGGGGTTTACTAAATAAAAACCAAATGTTAATAATCCTACTAATATACCGAATACTTTTTTTCCATTATTGGTATACGAACTCGTTACACTGTCAGTTGCAACAAATGTAAAAATAAACATATAATTGTTTAAAAATAATATATCTAAAACATTTATATTACTAATTATAGCATATATTATTGCTGGAACTGAATAGCTAATACAGGCGTATATAGTTATTTCACTCTTATTTGTGTTAGATATATGTAAACCACAAAGCGCAACAATTAATAGTATTATATGTGTTGCTGCAATTCCTCCTGGGGCCCTACCAGTTAAATAATCCATTAAATTCAAGGAAAAACTCTTACTTAATTCATAAGCATTTGCAAATATATATTCTCCTTTAAGACTCATTATTAAATATATCGCTATAAATGATATGCAAACAATATTTACATGATTATTTAGAAACTTTGAAATAAGAAGAATAAAGAATGTACAGATTGTAAATGCAAAGGCGTTAGTACTAACACTCGAGATACATGCAAGTATAATTCCATACTCGACATGGAATGAAGAAAATATTGTTGTGATTAAATTTTCTTTTCTTCTTTTAATTAATTTTTCATAAATAATATTAACTAAAGCACCTATTAACCCACCTATAAGAATAAGTATTAAGGGCCTAAACATATTAAACAAATCTACGTATTTGTTCATGTATAAAAATATACCATTCTTGTACACTCCATATATTATGAGTGGTAAAAGAAGGAATAATCTTGTTAAGGAAATTGATTTTATAGAGGTATTACCTCGTACATAAACATTATTCATTATTATCTCCGTTTAAATATTCTTTAAAATTTATTTTTGATGGACATATGTAAGTACAAAGTCCACAGTGAATACATTTTGATTTATCCGCTCTTTTGTGGTCTTTTATATATTTTGGATTTAAACCAACTGGACATTTTGCGTTACATAAGCCACAGTTAATGCATTTTTTTTCTGTTTCTCTACTTTTAGTATTTAAAAAAATTGACCTTATATCGTTTGTTACAATTTGATTAAGAGAAGTTAATGTTTTTCCAGCAATCAATCCATTTATGACGACAAAGTATTTATCATTTATTACATCACAGCAATTGCTTATAATATCGGATAAAGATGTTCCAATTTTTACATTTATTACTTTGCTTGTTTCGATTGAATTACCAGATAATGTAAGTAATTTTTCGGTAATAGGTTTTCTTCTTTTTAAGACATTGTAGATATTATATATGTCTTCTACTGTCATATAAATATATCCTTCATTTATTTGTTTTTTATTAAGAGTGCTCTTTATTACTAACTCTTTAAATCCACTTGGATAAGCGTCTGATAGTAGTTTTAATTTTATATTTGGATATGTACCAATATGATTAGTCAAAGTAATAATGTTGTTATTATCGTGATTATTAACAGCTAAAATAGTTGTATCTAATTCAAAAATATTGGATATAGCGTCTATTGCTTCTAGTATTTTGGTACAATGATTGTTCAGAAGAAAAGAAAAAGTCTTTTCATAAGGATCTTTGTCTATTCCATTGACTACCAATGTTTTATAACCACATTTTAATTCATTTTCAATTACTCCGTACTTTTTTATCATTGTAAGAAGCTCTTTTTCGTTATACTCACTTATGTATTTTACAGCACCTTTTTTATTGTAAACACGTTCTTTAAAATCATTTTCAATTACAAGACAGTTTACTTGCTCATTATTTAAATACATTGATTCAGTTGTTCCAATCAATACTCCAGAAATACTGCTATAAATTATTTCATTAGGTCTTTTTATTATAGGTTCTTCTTTATGAATTTTTGATCCTACCTCAACTAGTATGTTATCTTTGTCAAAAATAGGAATGTATATATAATCGGGATTTAAAAAATCTTCTACACTCTCGTTTAAAGACGCGCTATTTTTTATTGAAATGGTTTTATTCATATATGCCCTCTTACTTATGATAATAATTTAATATATCTTCATATAAATTTGGATTAAATGTTTTTGATTTGATTGCATCGATTTCTTGTTTATATGGAGCATAATCACGGTCAATATAAGGAGTCTCTAATATCTTAGGAACATCTTCTAGTCTTTTATTATATATGACGTTTATTAAATTATCCCAGCCAATTGTTCCAAATCCTATATTTTCGTGTCTGTCTTTATGAGAATTAATTGGGTTTTTTGAGTCATTAACGTGTACACAGCCAATCTTATTAATACCGATTGTTTTATCAAATTCGTCTAAATACTCATCAAATTTAGCTATATCTATACCAGAGTCGTTTAAATGGCACGTGTCTAAGCATACTCCTATTTTATCTTTATACTCAATATGATCAATGATATATTTTAATTCCTGAACATTTATTCCTAGTTCAGTTCCTTTACCTGCCATTGTTTCTAAAAGAATTACTATATTGTCATCACTTAATAATATATTATTTAACCCTTTTATTATATTATTTATTGCATAATCACGATCTAATTTAGTTGCGCTTCCAGGGTGTAAAACGATGTATTTTACACCTAAAGTTTCACATCTGTTTATTTCGTTTCTCAAGAAATCTTGGGCAAACTTGTATTTTTCTAAATCTTGATCATTTGCCAAATTGACAATATATGGCGCATGGCATATTACATTTTCAAGTTTAATATTATTTTCCTTCATTATATTTAATGCTTCTATTGTTTTTAAATCATCAATTGGCCCCCTTTGTGTGTTCTGAGGAGCTCCTGTATAAAACATGAATGCGTTAGATCCATAGCCTAATGCTTCCTTAACGCTTCCAATTAGTTGAGTATCGTTTTTGTACGATACATGACTTCCTAGTATTAACATATTACCACCTACTTTTAGATTATATCATAAAAAAAACAACTAATATATAGTTGTTTTATTTTTTTATCTTTTATTGGCTGATTAAGTATCCTTCTCTAGTATAGCATGATACTGGTGTTGCTGGATTACCTGCTGCAGCTTGGCAAGCTTTGTAATTATCATTTGCTACATTTTCACGTTTAAGTGGGAAAATAAGCGGATCATCAGCTTCTGGCATTCCTTTTTTAGTAATGTTGTATGCGTGTAACATATAGTTGTTATCATATAGTTCAATTATATATTCTGGATTATCTACGTCTGATGCATTAACTGTAACATACCCTTCATATGATCCAGTACTTGATAGATTTAAATCGTTTTTTATACTGTATACATAATATCCTGCTCCTTGAATAGCGCCACTGTTTGCATCATATACATATTGTGCTTGTACAGAGTTAATAGTCTTTGTAACATACATTGCAAATGATTTCTTTCTTGCAGTATTCATAACTTCTAGTACAGAAGGTATAGCGATAATCATGATAATTGCTAATACAACGATAACTGCTAGTAATTCAACTAATGTAAAACCGTTTTTCTTTTTCATATTTAATTCCTCTTTCTACTATAATTTTATTATATATATATTTATTATTTTAGTCAATATATTACCTTTATTTTGTTTTAGATATTTTACAATCAAGGGAATAACTACATTGGGTTATTCCCTTGATTTATATTTTGGTTTTGAACCGGTCCTTGATTCTGCATAGATTGTGGAGTCTCAGATTGATTTTGATGATCTGTATTATCTTTTCTTTTTATAGTACGTTTACCTCTTGTTTTATTAGATCTTGCAATTACAAGTATGACAGCAAGAATTATTCCTAAAACAATTGCGAGATTTCTTAGATATCTTGTGCCAGTTGATTCTGCTTTATTATATCTTATTGTTATCTTGTAGCGTTTGTTATAGAATCCATTTAAACTTACAACAGCTATTTCAATTTCACTTCCGTCATTTAGATTTTCGTTTCCAATAATTGTGACATATGCTCCTTTTACGGCTGTTTGATAGCTTATTCCTAAAGGATCTAGTGTTGCAACATTTAAATCGTAGCTGTAATTATTTGGATCAAAGGAGAAATCATATCCTGATATTTGTAAATATCTTAGAGAAGCATTTGATTCATCTAACGATGGATCAGGAAGACCTGACGATGGATCCCATTCAGGTTGTTCTGGTCTTTCGCTTTGAGTTGGTGCTTTTCCACCTTCATCAAGTCTTACAACTACTACACGATAATATGATGATTTGTTCGTCTCGTGGTTAGTTAGATTAACTAGTATAACGTTATTTCCTACTCCCAAATTATTTGTATCATCAATTGATACATCAGTAACTGCAGGTGTTTTAGCAGTAGCGCTTACGCCTATACTTGTTTGAGAGAATGGAACTTCAACACGATAATCAAATTTCATTGGACTAAATCCGATATCATATCCAGATACTGTTAGAGAATTTAATTTTAAAGTATCATCATTGATATCTCTTGAAGTAGTTGGTTCAGTTGATATTATAGTTGTACTTGGAGGTGTTGTATTATTTGGGTCTGTAGTTTCTGGTGGAACTGTTGATTGCTCAGGTGGTGTTGTTGTCTTAGATTCATCTAAAACCCATTTTGCATATAAATATACACGATTATATCCTGTAACACATCCACTTGCATTTATATTTGCTTCTTTTTCTATTCTATTTGATGCTGAACCTGTTATTCTTTTACTAAATGCTTTATCATAATACCATCCATCAAATATATATCCTTCTCTAGTAGGAGTCTCGATATTTACTGATGATGAACAATCAGCACATTGATTTATTGTTGTTCCGTTTGTTAATACTCCTCCATTAGGATTTAGAATTATTTCGAATGAATTATCTTCTGTACTTAATGTAGGGCATCCTTTCTTAGTAGTTGATGAGGTACTTTCTTTTGTTGCATTTTTTATAGTTGTAGTACCTTTATATGTAATTGGATCAGATGCATTACAAGTTGGAGACGCAATTGCCATTGGATTAACCGTTTTACTTTTTGCAGCTTCTTTAAAGTCATCAATAGCCTTATAGAAATCATCTTTTGTAGTATTATCACTAAAATTTATATTATTTACTGCTCTTTCACGGTCTTTTATTGTGATTATTACTTCATATTCATATTCCCCGACGCGGTCATCTTCCTCTATTTCATTGAATGTTTTACATGATGTGGATGTATTTTTTGTAGCACCGGATTCAGGATATATTTCATATGCACATAATACTTGTCCTTGATTTATATTTTTTAAAATGGTTACTTGTTTAGCCCCCTCTTCAAATTGATAATTTGTATCTGGAGTACAAGATGAGCCATCAGCGATACAATACTTTACACCTAATACTTTTTCAACGGTTGGTAGGCTTATTCTTGCTGTTCCTTTTGTAACACCTGTCTTATCAGATATTTTACGATTTACTTTTGCCCAACCTTCAAAGTCTCCTGTATTTTCTATGTCTAAGTCTGTACTAATATCATAAACTCGACAGTTACTTTTTATAGTTTCATCATCCATCTCTTGAATATATTTAGCTACTGCTTTACTTTGAACATTTCTTGAGTAATTATAGAATAGTTCTTTTTTTGCACGATTAGTAGTATCTAATATTTGTGGTATAACAATAATTAGTAAAAGCGCTAGTATAACAATAACTGCTAACAGTTCAACAAGTGTGAAACCATTATTTTTTTTCTTCATTCTATAAACAATCCTCTCTATTCTATATTTATTATAGATTAGTTACTATTTTTTTTCAATATAAAAGGAATAATACTTTACTATTATTCCATTATTTTTAATATACTTGATATCATCTCAGCATTATCTATTGCATCATTAATTTTCGTCATATTGGTTTCCCTATTATACTTTTTAAATTCTTTTAATAATTCATTATAGTAGTCTTTGTTTCTATTTAATTTTACATAAATTTCCGAATGGTGTTTCAGGTAGTCATATAGTTTTGCATTTTCTCTTATTTTAAGAGCAAGGGATACTTCCATTAATCACCATATATCTTTGTTATTGGATTGTCTACAGTTGATGTTATATCAGGAGTTTTTTTTGTTAGTTCTTGAATTATACCAATTACTTTTTGGGCATTATTGACATGATGTTCAATAGAATCTATATTGATATTTTTAAGTAGCCCTGTTAGTTCTTTTAATCTGTTTTCGTCTGCGCTTGTATCATCTTTTTTAAAGTATTTATCCCATACATCATTTTGCTCTCCGTAGATATCATATATTTCATAAAAATCTTGAAAAGTCATTTCTTTAGATTTAATATATTTTAATATTTCTGGATGATTACTAATAAAGGTCTTAAATAGTTCTTTTTTATCCATAAAAAATCACCTACTAATTTATATTAATAAGTGATTTTTTTATGCTATATTTTAAAGTCTTCTATAAAATCTAATTTTTCTTGTTTGATCTCTTCGTCAGTTTTTTTAGGAGCTTTTTTTACATCTTTTTTGTCTTCAACTTTCTTTATTTCTGTAAATTTGAAAGCGTGAGCAAATTTCTTTTTAGCAATTGTACTACCAGTAGATGCTAAATCCATTATGGAAATATCAGAATTTTTTAATACTCCAACATCTTCAAGCATTGATAAGCCAATAGTATCTTTAGTATTTGTTATTAAAGCTGTTACGACTTCATAGTTAGTTGTCTTAACTTTTTTCATAACCATACTTCCACGTTTTGCCCTACTTAATTGATTTAATTCAGTTAGTTTTAGACGTTTTGCAGTTTTTTGATTAGTGAAGATATTTAAATATTCATCTTCTGCGTCATATGTTAAACCAGAAACCACAACATCATCTTTTAAGTTTATTCCTTTTACACCACTTGATTTAGCAGACGAGGTAGGTATTTCTTCAGTTTTATATGAAATGTAATATCCAGAAGCTGTTACTATTATGGTGTTTTCTTTATTATGTCTTATATTTACTATTTCATCATTTTCTTTTAATTTCATTGCTGTATAAAGTTTAGTATATCTTGATACAACAAAATCACTTATCTTTGTACGTTTAACCATTCCTTGCTTTGTAAACATTACTAGTTCTTCATTTGATGACTCATCATTTACGATGTAAGATGCAACTACAGCATCATCTGGATGGGTTGTAACTAAGTTACTTACATGTTTACCTAAATCTTTCCATTTGCACCATGGAATATCGTTAACAGGAATGTACATATAATTCCCCATTTTAGTAAATATTAACATCTTATTTAATGTTGTTGTTTCAAATATATCAATCGGATAATCTCCAGGTTTTACAGCAGTTTCATCTCCAGCAGCTGAAGAGAATGATTTCATCGGAACTTTCTTTATGTATCCTTCATTAGTTAAAACAATCATTACATTTTCTTTAATAATCAAATCTTCTGCAGATATTGATATATCTTTAACTGTTGCAGATATCTCTGTTTTACGAGGTATTGCATATTCTTTTTTAATACGTTTAAGCTCATCTTTAACAACAGATGCTAGTTTTTCGTCACTTTCTAGTATTGCTTCTAATCCAGCAATTATTTTCCTTAATTTTTCTAGTTTTTCTTCTAATTCAACGATATCAGTATTTGTTAGTTTATATAGTTGTAATGTAAGAATTACTTCTGCTTGTTCTGGTGTGAAATCAAATTTCTTTATTAAGTTGTCTTTTGCATCTTTTTTATTCTTACTAGCCCTAATTACTGCAATTACTTCATCAAGGATACTAATAGCTTTAACTAGACCTTCTGTTAAATGAACTTCTTTTTTAGCAACAGCTAAGTCGTATTCACTTCTTTTTTTGATTACTTCTTTTATGTGAGCAATGTAAGCGTCAATTAATGGAATTATTCCAAGTAATTTTGGTCGTCTATTTACTATTGCAACCATATTATAATTATAATTACATTGACATTCTGTGTTCTTAAGTAAGTAGTTCATTACGAGATTTTTGTCGGCGCCAGACTTTAAATCTATAACTATACGTACCATTGCATCTTTATCTGATTCATCTCTTACTTCAGCAATTCCAGCAATTTTATTGTCAAGGCGTATATCGTCAATTTTCTTAACTAGTTGTTGTTTATTAACTTCATAAGGAATTTCAGAGATAATGATTTGTTCTTTCCCTTTTGTCTTTTCAAAAGTGTATTTACAACTTACGACAATTTTTCCTTTACCTGTTTCAAATGCTTGTCTTATTCCATCTAATCCCTCAATTATTCCACCAGTTGGAAAATCTGGCCCTTTAACAATATCTAGGATTGTATCAAGACGACAATTTGGAGAATCAATTCTTTTAATAGTAGCATCAATTATCTCACCTAAATTATGTGGTGGTATGTTTGTTGCGTATCCAGCTGAAATACCTGTTGTTCCATTTACAAGTAAATTTGGAAATTTTGCAGGTAGTACAGTTGGTTCAAGAATGGTATCTGAATAGTTAAGTACCATTGGGATAGTGTTCTTATCTATATCTTTTAATAGTTCATCTGCAAGTTTGGCTAAGCGAGTCTCAGTATAACGCATTGCAGCTGGCGGGTCGCCATCGATAGATCCATTGTTTCCACCGACTTCGATTAATATGTGATTTTGTTTCCAATTCTGACTCATACGAATTAATGCATCATATACAGATGTATCACCATGAGGATGGAATTTACCTAATACGTTACCAACTGCATTGGCACATTTCTTTAATGGTTTATCGTTTGTATTGTGGTCAATAAACATGGCATAGATTATTCTTCTCTGTACGGGTTTAAGTCCATCTCTTACATCAGGTATTGCACGATCTTGAATGATGTATTTTGAATATCTTGCAAAGCATTGACCCATTATTTCTTCTAAAGCATAATTATGGATTTTACTTAAAGCTTCTTTAGTATCGTTCATATTATCACCTAACCCATTATAGCATATTTTTAAATTATGTGTCTAATATTAGACACTAAATTAACATATTTTAAGTTTTCTGTTTCTTTTGACAGTAATGGCGGCTCATGTTATAATACTACTCAATTAAAGGTGGTCATATAGGTGATGAAAAATTATTTATTAGAGTTAAAGAAAATACTAATGAGCGCATCGATGGTTGCTGGTATTGGATTAATTACGGGATGTGGAGCTGATACTGTTTCAGAAGAACCTGAACCTTCATTTATTGTAAATGACGAAGATTTGGAAAACGATGAAACTAAAAATTTCGAAAGACATGAACATGTTATTGTTGAGATGGGTAAAACAACTTATATCATTAGAGAATGTGATGATTCAATTAGCAATATTAGAGTTATTGAACATGATGGCTTTATTGGTTTAGATGTATACAATGCTGATGAAGACCAAGTTATTAATTCTTATATTTATGGTCCATCAGAAGTGTATGTAATCGATAACAATTCTGAAGAAGAAACTGCAAATGTTATAGAAGATAGAGCAATTGCCAATGGCGCAATTGTATATAAAGCTTTAAGAAGATAAGACATGATTATTCATGTTTTTTTATGTTATAAAAAAAGATATCTATCCAGATATCTTAATCTTTAAATACAGCATCTACATAGTAGATTGGTCTTTTTTCTTTTATGTATTGTCTTTCAAAATCAGTTACTACTTCTTCATCTTCAATACGTCTTTCGTCATTATGTAAATCTAAACTAACTGTTTTAAATGTATACCAATAGTCACTTAAGCTTTCAAGAGCGGAAGCAAAAAGTATTTTATTGTCTGTTTTAATAATGATATGTTTATTCTTTTTAAATATGCGATCATATAGTTTTAAATAGTTAACTGATGTAAATCTTCTTTTAGCATCTTTTTCTTTTGGCCAAGGCTCTGAGAATGTAAGATATATTGTATCGATTTCTTTACCAAACATATTTATTATTTCTGATGCATCAGCACAAATCATTAGAAGATTTTTTAATTTATCTTTCTCAGCATTTTTTGTGGCCGTTGCAGTTTGATTAATGTCTAGTTCTAGACCTATATAATTAATATTTGGATGTTTTTTTGCCATCTCGATTATGAATGATCCTCTTCCCATTCCTAATTCAAGACATATTGGATTGTTATTGCCAAAAAGATTTTTCCAGTTGTTCTTTTGGTTATTTGGATTCTTTACTAAATACTCACTTGTATCAACAATACGAGAAGCATTTTTTACAACGTTATAGCGCATATTTATCACCGCATTCATTATAGCATACATGAACTCATCAAACAAGTTACTTTATTGGCTTAAATCCTCTGTATGCTAAATAAATAGTTGTAGCTGATGTTAATGATAAAATTAATTCCAGATTTTCACCATTAAATTTCTTTAACATAGCAATAGTACAAATCCACATAACAGTGATTATTAATGCTGTATATGGATATTTAATGTATATTAACATCTTTTTTGCATCTTTCATTACATCATCTCCTTATAAATATTTTGAAATAAGAATTCGTCCCCTTCTGCAAGGGATGATAACATTGTATCAATTAATTCTAAAGCATCTCCTTTAGAATATCTTGAATCTTCTATATAATCATATGGTATTTCCTCGGTCTTTAGATAATCAAATGCATATTCCATGGCGTAAATCATAATTTTAGTAAATGTATTAGGCGCATGTCTTCTATCAATTGCTGCAATAGTACATATATATGCTTGCATAGCTTTAATTAATGAAAAATTAGCCATATCCATACTTAAATTAAAAATGTTTTTGTTATTCATAAATTTAGTAAATACTTTAAACATATGTCCATCATTTATTAATTTAGTTAAATCGGCATTTTTTGTACTTACAAGATTTAATTTTTCTGTCATAGCGTTAGTAATCATATTAATTATTCTATTATCTGTGCATAAGTTTAGAGCATTGATAAAATCTGGGCAAAAGCAATGAAGCGTTGTATCGACTAAAGAAGATAGTTCGTTCATATCAGAGTTATTTGTTAGAAAATCATAGTAAGACTTTGTCCAATCATAGAATGCTCTTTGGGATAATGGATGACTTCCTACTATTCCAAAGTCGACATAAGCGACTTTATTATTTTTTAAAAGAATAATATTCCCTGGATGAGGATCTCCATAGGTAAGCTCTTTGGTCATTGCACATCTTAAAAGTTCACCACCTACAATAGTTAATTGAGTAAACACATTAGATCCTGTCGCTTTTTTGGCTTTTGTATAAAAGTCTTCATCTTTTTTTAAATTTGATAATATATCTGATAAAGTTGGACCCTCAATAAATTCTTGAGCAATTACATATTTATTTGATAAATCTTTATAGACTTTCGGAATTACAACGTATCTATGATTCTTATAAAGCTCACCAAAATATTCAAGATTGTATATTTCTCTTTCATAATCTGTTTCTGTTAAGCATATCTCATTAAATTCGCTTATTGCGTCATTAAAGTCAAGAAATGAGGATGGCAAAAAAAGGCTTACTATTTTAACTATTCTTTTTAAGAATTTTAAATCCTTTTTTAAGTGATTTTTTACACTAGGCTTTAATACTTTTAAAGCAAGTACTCTTCCATCTTTTGTAGTAGCTTTATAAACTTGAGCAAAAGATCCAACAGAGATTGGTTCTTCCGTGATGCTTTTATAATTATCTATAGCAGGTATGGTTGATTTTAAGTCAATGTATTCCCCATCTGCTTGATTATATACTGCATATTCTTTTGCTCCGCTCCAACCTTCCATAAATTTATGAGTTATACATAACACTTGTAAAAACTTATTATATACACCACTTTTTGTTTTTAAAAAGTAAAATAGTTCTTTTTTGTATAGGCTATCTTTATTTGATTTATTCGAAAACTTAATAGACATAAATTTAAAAAGTAAATTAGCTAATGACGTTTTCACCTTTTTCCACCTATTCCTATTTCAAATATAATAACTGTTAAGGCTAGTGCAAGTATTGGTAGAATAACTCCGTTATAATCTAATACAAAGCTAAGAACAGTAATAGATACCCATATCGCTATAATACTTAATGCAACGAAAGCATAACGCATCTTTTATCACCCATTTCTGTATAACTTCTATTTTAATACAAGAACCTGATAATAGCAAAGAAAAAGTGTTTACTTTGTCTCGTAAACACTTACTTTTTTCTTATCTCTTCCGCATCTTTCGTATTTAACTGTACCAGATACTAAAGCAAATAGAGTATGATCTTTTCCCATTCCTACGTTTTTACCTGGGTAAATCTTAGTACCTCTTTGTCTATAGATTATAGATCCAGCATTGATTTTTTCACCATCAGCTGCTTTAGCTCCTAATCTACGACCAACACTATCACGTCCATTATGAGTTGAACCTTGTGCTTTAACATGGGCAAAACGTTGAATATCTATGGAAATTAAATTAATAAATTCTAACATGATTATTCCTCGCTTTCAATTTTTATATTATTTGGATATTTTGAAGCTAATTCTTTATATAAAGATATCATATTTACTATAAGTATATTGATATTATCACTTTTTTCTAATACCTTTATGCTCACAATTTTTCCATCATCTTTATATTCAATTGAGGAACGATTAAATCTTAAACAAGCATTTACCGTTGTGTACATTATTGATGATACACTAGCACACACTATATCTTCTTTTTCTTGATAATCTGCATGTCCTTCAATAGTTATTAAATTAGACTTCATCTTTATAGTTATCATATTAACCTACAATCTTTTTAACAACAAGTTTTGTATATGGTTGTCTATGACCTCTAGTATTACGATATTTCTTTTTAGGTCTATACTTGAATACTACGATTTTTTTTGCTTTTCCATGTTTTACAACTTCACATGTTACTTTAGCCCCCTTTACATAAGGTGTACCAATTTTATCGCCAACTTGATTAACTTCTGTAAAATCAACAGTAGATCCTACTTCAGCATCTAGCTTTTCAACGTAAATTTCTTCACCTTCAGCAACGTAGTATTGTTTTCCGCCAGTTTCGAATATTGCTTTCATTACTTTACCTCCTTATAATTTTTTTGAAGACTCGCCTTTAAGGTGGTTATTTAACACTTGTTAACCTTTTTAGTGCGGTTTGTAATGAATACTTACAAACATGTTAGATGATACCAAACAATCCTTTATTTGTCAATAGATTTCGCCAAATTTGCTATTTAGGTACTTCTCTTCTTCAATGTATATATTATCATATTTTATTCTGTTATTTCTACATTTTTTAAATTCTTTTTCACTTGTTACATAATTGTTTTTTTTATATTTATTTTTGTAAAGATATCTTTCCAATATAAACTTGTTGAAAATATAATTGAACAGTAGTATTACTTTTACATTCATAAAGTATAAAATTATAAATATAAATATATTCTTACTATATATAAAGAGTAAAAATAGAGATATTACACTTATGACATTAGTTATAACTAGTGTATTTTTATAGGAAATAAATCTTTCTAATATAGAAGTTAGTATTTTATTGCCATCACTTGGATATATAGGTATTAAATTAAAAATAATGATATTTAAATTTAAATACCAAAAAGTTTGGTTGCCTAAATCATTAAATATAATGAATAAGATAATTTGTGCAAGTATGCCTGATATGCTTATGAGTAAATATTTATTAGAGTTTATATTATAATTAATATTCGTCTTTATTATGCCTCCAAAAGGATAGATTGTAATCGAATTTATCTTTATTTTAAGTAGTTTAATTGTAATTATATGACCTAATTCGTGAATAGATATTATTATCAAATAAAAGTATAGGTAGTTAATATACCCTGATAATATTAGTATTATGTAGAACAGTAAAGAAGTTATATGAATTTTAAAAATACTCTTCATAGCTTAAATATTCCTTATTCTTTTCAAAACTTAGGTAAAGATTATTTTCTACTGTACTTCCCAAGACTTTATTTATTTCAATATAGTCATACATATTAACACTGATATTTTCAAGACCTGAATAGCTTATTATTAAGCCATCTGAGGATTCAATTTTAATAGTTTTGCCAAGAGAATCTATATTTCCTATAAAAATTACTACACCGGCTTTTATGTTTTTTATAACATAATTATTATCAACTAATAGTTTGTAGCCATTTTTGTACTTTTCTATTGAGTAATATTTTATCTTTTCACTTGTTACATATAAA
Organism: uncultured Muribaculaceae bacterium; assembly: GCA_964458035.1. Taxonomy (GTDB): domain Bacteria; phylum Bacillota_I; class Bacilli_A; order RF39; family UBA660; genus CAG-582. The sequence continues at coordinate 91,538 of CAYWFZ010000001.1, forward strand.
TCATTTTTTAATACAGGTTTACCAAATAATATTCTACTCTTACTTCTTATATAAGAAAAATCAATACTGTTTTTTAAAATACTCTTTGGATTTATCCAGGAATAGTCAATAGATAAGCAAAGAAAAAAGAATATTATTATTGAGAGTAATATTCTGTTTAGATAGTCTTTTAATTTATTTTTATCCATATACTTCACCTAATACGATTATATTTAGTATATTTTAAAACTATTACTAGTAATATATTAACAAAATAAAAAGCATCTATTTTAAAAAGGATAAAGTAAAAGAAGGTAAATGTAATTAATTCAAATATAAAATATTTATTTACGTATTTATATAATAGAATATTTATTACATACATGATAATGAGTATTGTAATTAGTAATATATTTTCATTTAAGATATAAAGAAGAAAAATACTTAATATGAACTCTTTTACCTTGATGTAGTTTAAATAGTATATAAAAAGTGATGTTTTAACATTTAACATATTTAGTGTTATTAAATCAAATATTATATATTGCATAAATTAACCTATAACATATAAATAATTTAGATTATTAAAATCCACATCACTTTTTATATATATCGTTTTGCTTACTTCATGTTCCTCAATTTTGTTAACATAACCTACTAAGACAATATTAAGTGTATCCCCTACTTTAGATGTATAGACTGCATCATTAACATGTACTTCATCATAATTAGAAAGATTATTTGCAATGAAGAATTCGCCATCAAAATTTGAGATGGTCCCAAATGAATTATTTATATTTATACTTAAGTTCTTTATGCTTTTTATAGTTGTTGCAACTGAGTAATCTTTTTTTATTTCTTTTACTAGTCCAACTAGCCCGTGTTCATTTACTAATAAATCATTAACATTATAGTCTGCACCTGTTATAAAGAACTCATTATCTGCAAATGTTAGACGATAGCTTAAACGTGTCAATTTATACTCATTATTATAGGTGCTTTTAAGTTTAGTGATTTCTTCAATATCTTTAGTTAGTTTTTTATTTTCTTCTTTTAATAGATTGATTTCTGTTAATTCATTATTGTTATTTTTTGTTACTAAAGTATTTATATTAGCAATAACATTAACAAATATTCCTTTATAGATAAATAAAACGAAAAGTATTATGTAGATAATGTTATTTTTGATAAAATTTATCATAGAAACTGTAATACTCCCTTCCATTTGTTATTAGATGATCTATTAAAGGAATTCCTAAAAGGTCTCCACTTTCTTTGATTTTATTTGTTATAGCGATATCTTCTTTACTTGGAATTATTTCGTTTGACGGATGATTATGTATTAAAACTACAGATGATGCATGGACCTTTATGGCTTCATTAAATATTTCCCGTGGGTGGATTATACTTCTGTCAAGGGTTCCAACAAAAACAAATTTATATGATATCAAACGTTTTTTTGAATCGAGGAATATTCCTAGAACTTTCTCTTGATGAGCACCAGCAAAAAGGCCTTTAAATGCTTCATGGATTGAAGATGAATTGTGTAGAGGCATATTTATCTCAATTTCTTTATTTGACACTCGAATGCCTAATTCAATAGCAGCAAGGATTGTTAAAGCTTTAACTGTACCAACACCTTTTATTTTTGATAGTTCACGTATTCCGACATCATTAAAATTATTTATCCCTCCGATGGATGAAAGAATTAAAGCTGCTACTTCTTTTACATTAGAGTCTTTTGTCCCTGTTCTCAAAATAATACTCAACAAATCTACATCACTTAAATTTTCTACACCAAACTTTAACATTCTTTCTCGTGGTTGGAATGATGTAGGCATTTCTTTAACTTTCATATAATACCTTATACCTTTCTAATATTTTTTTATTGAGTTGTAAAAACGCGACGTATGAAGTTGATGAAGCCATTAAATCTTCATATTTATTTAATATGTCATTAAATGTTGGTGGTAAAGTAATATCTTCTATGTAGTAATAAATATTGAAGTCATTCAAATATTGAATCATTCTTTCAATGTTTGATTCACTTTTTAATATACCAATTATTACTTCATATTTATCACCTTTTTTTAAGGCAATTCCTTTTTTTAAACTTGCCTCTTTTTCTGAATCATTTAGGTTATCAAATATACCTGTTTTGAATACTTTAGGTGACGATACTTCACTCATTACAGGTATATTTGTTTCTTCTTTAGAAGTATCCATAAAAATAAAACACAATGTTATTGATAAAATAAAAGGTATACTTGTACGAATAATATATTTCATTTAAATCACCAACTGGATAATATCAAGAATAATGCAATTATTTTGTCGAAAAAAAGAAATATCTATTTCTTTTTAGATATTTCTTTTATTTTAAATATTAAGTTAATTGCTTCAAGTGGTGTTATGTTAAGTGGATCTATTTTCGTAATTAATTCATCTAATTCATTGTTATGCTTTTCTTCTAAATCTAAACTCATCTGTTCAGCAATTATATCATCTTTTTTATTCCTTTTTTCGTTTTCATAGTAGTCTAAAAATTCTTGGGCTCGATTAAGTAGTTCTTCTGGCATACCAGCAAGACTAGCAACATGAATACCATAAGATTTAGAAACACTTCCAGGAAGGACTTTGTGTAAGAATGTTATGGTTCCGTTTTCTTCAACGGCATCAACATGTACATTTTTTATTTTCTTATATTTTTTCTCTAAATCAACAAGCTCATGGTAATGAGTTGAAAATAAAGTTTTACAGCCAATATTTTCAGTAACATATTCAAGTATTGCTCTAGCTAAACTCATACCATCAAATGTTGATGTACCACGTCCTAGTTCATCAAATAAGATTAAAGAGTTTTCAGTTGCGTTCACGATAGCATTTTTTGCTTCAAGCATTTCTACCATGAAAGTGGACTCCCCACTTACTAAATCATCTGATGCACCAATACGAGTATATATTGAATCAAATATAGGTATTTCGGCGTAGGACGCTGGAACGAACGAGCCCATTTGAGCAAGAATTGCTGTTATGGCAAATTGTCTCATATATGTCGATTTACCAGACATATTAGGTCCAGTTATAAGAAGAGTTGTAGTGTTTGAATCCATTATAATGTCATTTTTAATATATTCATTTCCACTTACATATTCAACTACTGGATGAAATCCATCTTTGATTAAGACATTGTGGTTATTACTTAGTTTTGGTCTAATTAAGTGTAATTCGTCTGATACAACACTTAAAGATACTAAGCAATCAATTTCAGCTATTGTAGAGGCTGTTTCTTTAAGCTTAAAAATATTCTCTCTTAAGGTATTTCTAATATCATTAAATATTTCATATTCCAGTTCGATTATTCTTTCTTCAGCATTTAAGATAAGTTCTTCTTTTTCTTTAAGCTCAGGAGTGATAAATCTTTCGGCACCAGTTAAAGTTTGTCTTCTTTCCCAGCCTAAAGATGGATCTATTTTATCAATTTGTCCTTTAGTTACTTCTATATAATAACCAAATACTTTATTAAAACCGACTTTCAAGTTTTGAATCCCCGTACGAGCCTTTTCCTCGGCTTCAATACTGGATATGAATTCTTTTCCACCACTGCGGACAGATCTTAGTTCGTCTAGTTTTTCATTGAATCCTTTTTTGATGATATTACCTTCTCTTACGGAAATTGGTGCATCTTCATCAATTGCGTTTTCTAAAAGTTCATATAGCTCTTTGTGTTCAAGTATGTTTATACCATAATTAATATCGTTTAGGATTCTATTCATATCGGGTATTACTGCTAAAGACCTCTTTATTTGAAGTAAGTCACGAGCATTTAAGGAACCACATATTACTTTGCCACATAGTCTTTCTAGGTCATATACTTCATATAAATCATTTCTTAATTCTTCTCGTGGTAAAAAGTTTAAATTAAGTAAATCAATGTAGTTATATCTTTTCTCTATTTCATTTTTATCTTTTAAGGGGTTCATTAGCCAATTTCTTAGGCATCTAGCTCCGGGAGCTGTCTTAGTTTTATCAAGTAACCAGATTAGAGAATATTTTCTTTCTTTTAACCTTAGAGTTTCAACTAATTCTAGATTTCTTACTGTATGAACATCCATTTTCAAATATTCATCTTTTTTTAATAATTTTACATGGTTTAGGTGCGATAAATCTTTTAATTCTGTTACATGAAGATAATAAAGAATATGTTTTATTCCAACAATTATCCTTTCATCTTCAACATCTTCATAAATCCATGTATATTCATTATCTAATTCGTTTTCACTTATTGAGATATTTATGCCATAATTATTTTTAAATGTATTAATTAAGTCAATTGGAAAGTCATTTTTTATAATAATTTCTTTTAAATTTAGATTTAGTACTTCATTAATTATAGCTTCATTGTTGTGATTAATGAATACTGACGAGATCTCTCCAGTAGAAACATCTGTATAGGTTAGAAGATAGACATATTTATAGTCAATTATACTTCCAATATAATTGAAATCATTTTCTGTTAAGAATTCTAAATCAACAAGAGTTCCTTTGGTAATTACTTCTATTACGTCTCTTTTAACCATAGTTTTAGTTGTTTTTGGATCTTCAAGTTGTTCACATATTGCTACACGAAAACCTTTATTTACTAGTTTTTCAATATAAGGTTTTACTGAATGATATGGAATACCACACATAGGAACTCTTTCTTTAAGGCCAGCATTTTTACCAGTTAGAGTTAATTCAAGTTCGTGGCTTGCAACATCAGCGTCTTCAAAGAATAATTCATAGAAATCTCCTAGTCTAAAAAAGAGAAGTTCATCTTTATATCTTGATTTAACTTCAGCGTATTGTTGCATCATTGGAGATAAATCATTTATATTTATATCACTTAGTTTCATACTACCACCTGCAACTAATATTATATAAAATTTTTTAATTTTTAAAAAGTATTATTTTTTAAAGTTATTCATTTTTTAGTTCATCTAGTACTTGATCAAAAGAAATAGCTTTAATAATTTTAATGTTATAATTATGTTTCTTTTTTTCAGAAATTGCTTCTTCATAATTTGCATCTGGAACAATAAATATATCGCTTTTGTTTTTTACAGCACCAGATAGTTTATATTTAACTCCACTAATTTCTCCAACATTCCCTTCTTCATCAATTGTACCTGTACCAGAAATAACTTTACCCTTAGTTAAATCACTTTCAGTTAAGGAATTATAAATAGCAAGAGATAACATTAATCCGCCTGATGCCCCTGCTTCATTTTGTTTATAGTGATATTTAATCTCAGGTGATAAGTTATAACTATTGATTTTAGACACCCCTATACCGATTCTTTTTGTATTATTATCTTGTTTTACTTTGGCGTAGCACTCTATTTCACTCTCATTTCGAGATATTTTTATCTTTATTCTGTCATTTATTTCATGATTTTCAATAATATTTAATATATCATTAAAGTTGTGGATGGTTTTATCATCAACTGATAATATTTTGTCGCCTATTTTTAAGTTGGTTTCAGCATAATCAGCAAGAGAGATAATATAACTTGAGTCTCCAGTAATTTCTACTTTTTTACCAGCCTTTTTATAAGCTAAATAGGTGGCGTTAGAGACAGATGAATAAAGTTGTATGCGATCTTTTAAGTTTAATTCCTCAAGCGTCTCATTATCATAAGTTACATCTGAATTTTTTACAATATCCCACTCTGGAAGAATTAGTGCAAGTAAGATATTTGGAAGTCTTCCCTCTGAAAATGTAACATAAGTTAGATTTATTTCACCACTCGGTTTAAATACGCTTCCAGATAATCTTTCATCGACATTAATTATTCCTCCTGGAGAATATACTGAATAAGGAATTTTTATATTTAAAAGAAATATGATAACTATTAGTGTTATAAAAAATAAGATATTTTCTTTTATATACTTTACAACCAAATTTAATTTATCTTTCAAAATAATCACCATATTGATTATATCATTAGAATAGGAATTTTATGAGAAATATATATATATTGTTATTATTATTGATGTTTATTATACGTAAAGATGCCTGTATATTGGGAGCATCGTCTGCATTGGTATTTTGGAGTAAGAGTTTGTTTCCTATACTCTTTCCAACATTTATTTTAGTTGATTTACTTCTTTCTTCTGGATTAGTAAGTTATGTTACAAAATTATTAGGGCCTATTTTTAAAAGAATATTTAGAGTAAGCTCTTTAGCTGCATTTATCTTTTTTATAAGTTTGCTTTGTGGTACTCCAACAAATGCAAAAATTTTAAAAAAACTTTATGATAAGAAACTAATTACATCGTTTGATATAAATAAAATTTTGTCTTTTTCAATATTATTTAATCCATTTTTAATTATTAGTTTTGCTGGAGTTAAAGTCTTACTTATAATATGGTTTAGCAATCTTTTAACTGGTTTTATTTTAAGAAATAGTTATGTTACATCTGATAATATAGAACTTTATTCTCCTATAAAGTTTTCTTTAAGTGAATCGATAAACAGTAATATTATTACAATTATAAATATACTTGGTACAGTTACTGTATTTATGTGTATAAGTTATACACTTCCTTTTATTAATCCTGAATTAAATATAGTAATTTCATCTATATTAGAATTATCTACCGCCCTTTATAAAAATAAAATGTATCTAAATTCAGTGTCTTTGTATTTAATTATGCTTTCTTTTGGTGGTATTAGTATTCTTTCACAAATAAAAGGCATCCTAAAGGATGCACAAGTTGATTATAAATTCATAATAAAGTCACGCGTAATTACAGTTATTATAAGTTTAATTATATGTTGGCTGACATAATGCGTCACTTCCATTACAACGGCAATCTAATTTATTTTTATCATCAGTATGACATTTAAAATTGTTTTCTCCTTGATATGTTAGAGATAAATTGATGTCATAATGTTCTCCATCGCCATTTACGATAGGTATAACAATTGATGCAGCGTTTACAGCACCACTTGCAACAGTATAAGATACATATGCCCCGTCATCAGATAAAACATCAGCTGGATAATCTTTCATTATTTGAGTTGCATTATTCCAGGTTGTAAGTACAGGCCTTCCACCGGAATATCTATTATATTTTCCTCTTACGTATTGTATCATCCATCTAGCAGAATCGGATATTCCCTGATATTTACCATTTTCAACATCATATCTAGCGTATGTATTATATAACATAATAAAACCTGTATTATCTTCTGTATAATCTGCAGCATATTCAATCTTTATACACTTGAAGTTTGATTCATATCCTTGATTTAATACAGCTGATGATATATTTGCCTCGCTTAGGTTACATGAAGATACTCTTTTTACGCCATAATTAACTATATCTTCTTCTATTTCTTTAATCATAGTTGATTGATTTATAACAAAGTTTGATTGAATTTGATTAGATTTGTCTTCATTTCTTACTTGAATTAACATTGTAAACAAAAGACCCATTACGATTGCTATAATTATTATGCTTATTAATATTTCAATAATTGTCGTACCATTTTTTTGTCTCATCTATGAATTCACCTCCATTGAAGAATGGAACACTTCATATGAGCCATCACTATAATATTTTTTATATTTAACAACTAAGATATATTTATCGAAAGATGCACTAATACTTCTAACGTAATCAATAGTTGTTGCATCAAATTTATTAAGCCATTCGTTTTCATTTACAGAGTTAACAATTTGTTTTGGATTAAGCAAATATATTTTATCCACTTCGAAGGCTTTTTTTACTTGTTCTAGGTAGCCATTATATCCGTCGCTCGATAAATCACAAATAAAACTATAGCCTGATGAATAAGTTTGTTTTGTACATTCACCAGATGGAGCTAAATGATCATTTGCGTATACTTCGACACTGTTACCTGTACGATTGTTTTCTCTTTTATAGTTGTCTATTACCTGTTTAACATAGTATGTTTTATAGACTGTTTCAGTTGTATCAAAAGTATTTTTGGAACGAGATTTCCTTAAAATATATGAGTATGACCCAAATAGAAGCATAAGAGTAATTGACAAAACACTTATTACGACTATTGTTTCCATAAATACAAAACCATTTTTATTTCTCATTATTGCTTCACCCCATCCGTAAATATATATGGATCAAGTGATGTTCCTTTACCACCTGCAATGTATGTGTTAGTAGAGTCTGAATTTAAATCTTTTTCTGCTACTAAACGAAAGTTATATAAATTACTCAATTTTGATGATATCAAATCATTTTCTTTATGTTCTGGTACTTGAACAACTTGTTCACTCATCGGATGATCATATGGCACTACTGATGCATAATAACAATAGTTAGCATATTTGGTATTTTTATCTATTGGTTCGTTATCTATGTTGATGTAGCCAAAAGTATTATTTGGGACATAAGTTGCCAAGGTTCCGTTAAAGGAGCCACCACAATATTTTGATAGAAGACTTGTTTGACTGCTACTAGAGAAATTATAACGTTTTAGTTCATAATATTCTCCGGCATGGTAAGTGTTTGTACTTCCATTAGGTCCAGTCCCAGCTATGTCAGAATCTATATATACTAAATAGTTGCCTCCTGGATTAAGTATTTCAGATAAGACAAATGGATCGCTTATATTAGTTCGCACTTTTGATAGGAATGAAGAAGTAGTCATGTACACTTTAAATCCACCAAATGATATAGCATTATTATATTCTCCATTGTTTAGAAGTGTTTCGTATAAACTTACAGTTAAAGCATGATATTTTTTTAATTTATCAACACCCGGTATTTTATACATTACGTCTATGTTAGCAGCTGTTAAATCACTTATAAAATAGTATTTTTTTGTACTTCCTGATCCTTCAATTGCCGCAAGAATCCAAGTAGCATTTGAGTTAAGCAGATTATCATCACTTTTGAATTTGATATGCGTACCAATTGTTAAATCACTAACTTTTGTATTATTAATACCAGATAGTTTTTCTCTTGATGTTTCATCTATTTTGGCAAGTAATATTCGATTATGTAAATAGTTCGCAATTAAAGCAACGAATAGTGTTAAGAATACTAGAAAAAAAGTATATAGAATGCTTGTTGCGATAAACCCATTTTTATTTCTCATGCTTACTCTCCTATTCTAGTATTATTATAGAATAAGTGCTTTTTTTTTACAATAAAAAAAGACATATAGTCTTTCTATATAACATATTATTTACTTTTTGAATATACTAAATTAGGTGATGTATATGTGGAATAATTGTAATGGATGCAACGGTTGTAACAATTGTAATAAACATAATAAGGGCGGCGGAATATTTACTGTGCTTGCCATACTTATACTTTCTGTTTTAATATTCTATCAAGTTATAATTACTCTTATTTTGCCGCTTAGATTTAATCTATTCATTTTACTTATAGAGGTATTTTTATTGTTTTTCTTGCTTTTCCGTATAATATGGCCGTATTAGTTCTTCAGTTTTATAGATGTAATCAAAAAGATTACTAGTTATCATAACATTTATCATCTCATCCTTTGTCTTTTCTATTTTTTTTGGTATAGCTAAATTAATAAATAATAACTTTTTTTCATCTTCACTTAAACTACATCTATCAAGGTAGTTTTTTAATGCAGATGAAAAGTCTATATGATTCCATTCATTATGGTATAGATTAGTTATATCAAGTATTGGAGAATCAAATGTTGCATTATCCCAACTGATCAGGTAATCTTTATCATTTTTTAGTAAATGATCTAGGTTTAAGTTTCCATGGTTTAATGCAACTCTTTTTTTTGTATTATTTTTGGCTAATTTATACCATGTATCCGTCTCTTGTTTCAAAAAATCAAATAGACTTAGTAGTTTAGAATAATTTCTTAAAAATATGGTGTCACTTGGAGATGGATATTCAATTAATTCTGTCTTATCTAAATATTCATAAAAGTATTTATCTAAGTAATTAATATGCCCGATAATGTTATCATGTATTTCTTTATACTTACTTGGATTTATTTCTTTATTAAAAGATGTTTTAGTATGGAGTAGTGCAACTGTTTTTATTAAGTCTTCTCCTTTTTGGTATTTATCTACTGATTTATCCTTAATATATGGATATACTGTTCTTTCATCCGATCTTTCAATTGGTTTTAAGTAATTATCAAAACTCCTTGATTCTAAATATTCAAATATTTCATCGTTGTTCTTTTCTTTTTTTATTACTTTTTCATTATTAATTATTGATACTTTACCAATTTTTCTTATTTTATTCATCTTTAACAGGTATTATAATTTTTCTTCCATATTCAATATCGTCTATGTCATTGTATTCGCGTATTTCTTCCTTTGTTGTTTTAAATTTTTCAGAAATAGATTCGAAAGTATCATCTTCTTCACAAACATATACATGATACGTGATATATTTTTCTTCTTTATCTATAGTTTTTAAAATCACATCTGTTGCATCTGCTTCATCATATGCGGAAATAATATTTACGTCCCTTTGTTCAGTTGACTCTCTCTTTTCATTTTCTTCATCAATTAACTCACATTCTTCAATTTCTTCTGCGGGAGTTAGATTTTCGTCAATTATTTCTTCGGGTGTTTCTTCTAATATTGTTGGCTCACCCTCTACTTCTTCAATTAATCTTACTTCATTTTGTTCTTCTTCATCTGCATTATTAATATTTACTACATCAACTTCATGTTCTTCTAAAAATCTTTCAAATTCTTCTTTGTCAAATTCATCTTTGATTGTCTCTTCTTCATAATCCACTTCATAATCAATATCAATTACTAAATTATTACCATCTAACTCATATGTGAAATCTTCTACTTCAAGGTTTAACGATCCTTCACATAGCCCCTCAATTTCTTCATTAAATTCAAGCTCGTATTTAAAGTCTTTTTTATTTAATGACAACTCATGTGTTTTATAATTTCCCTCTATTAAAAATACTCCTTTAAAACCATTTTCTGTTTCTTCAAATGTAGTATCTAAACTGATACTAGTTATACTACTTATACTTTCGTTTAGAGGAACTTCTTTTTTAAAATTATAAACTTTTTTCATAACATTCTCCTTTCAATTATTTATATGAAAAAAAAGAGTATTAATTACTCTTTTTAAATAAAGTATTATATATTTCTTTATAATTAGATACACAGATTATTTCCAGTTTGTTTTTTACCTCTTCTGGAACTCTTTCAAGATCGTTTTTATTTTCAGCTGGAATAAACACTTTTTTGAATCCATTATTATAAGCTCCGATTAGTTTTTCTTTGATTCCACCTACTTTATATATATCTCCGTGAAGAGTTATTTCTCCAGTAAATCCTATTTTACTATCAACTTCAATATCAAGAATTAGGGATAATATTGAAGTTGCAAATGCAATACCACCTGACGTCCCATCTTTTTTTATATTATAGTTAAGGGCATTTATGTGTATATCATAATCATTTAAAATGTTATCTTTTATTTTAAATTCTTTATGATTTGACTTGATGTAGCTATATGCAACTTTAGCACTTTCTAAAATTGGTTCTTTAACATTACCAGTTAGTATAATAGAACCATTGCCTTTTATTAGAATAGACTCAATTGAGATAATAGTTCCACCATAAGGAGTTACACCTAATGTTGAAACAGAGCCAGCATGATTAGTTCTTGTTTCGGAGAAATCATATTTTTCTGGCCCTAGACACTCTCTTATGATTTTTCTATTTAATGTTTTTATTTCTTTTTCACTTAATATTGTACTTCTATAAATATGCTCTAACACGCGTGTTAATTCTCGTACACCTGACTCGGCTGTATATGAGTTAATCAAATAAAGCATATCTTCATCAGATATTTTAATTTTCTTAATTTTATATTCATCTATTATTCTAGGTATAATGTGTTTTTTTGCTATATCTATTTTTTCAAATTCTGTATATGAACTCAGCTCGATTATTTCCAACCTATCTTTTAAGGCTGGAGGTATAGAGTTTATATCGTTAGCTGTTAAAATAAACAGAGTCTTAGATAAATTGAATGGCTCTTCAATGTAATTATCAATAAACATATTGTTTTGGCTTTGATCAAGTATATCTAAAAGAACCGCAGATGGATCCCCTTTAAAGTCACTTACTATTTTGTCGACTTCATCAATTAGTATTACTGGGTTTCTTGTCCCACATTTCTTAATACTTTGCATAATTTTTCCAGGTGATGATCCTAAATATGTTCTTTTATGCCCGGTTAGCTCTGTTGAATCATTTAATCCACCCACACTTATTTTAGCAAATTCGCGATTTAAAGCTTTGCTGATTGATATACCTAAAGTTGTTTTCCCAACTCCTGGAGGACCAATCAAACAGATGATTGGTGCGTTGATATTTGGATTATTTTTCTTAATTGCAATGTATTCAATAATTCTTTGTTTAGCTTCAGTTAAACCAAAATGTTCTTTATCTAAACTCTTTTTTATCTTTTTTAAATCATTTTCATCTGTTGACTCAGTTTCCCAAGGTAAATTAAGAACAACATCAAGGTAATTTCTTATTACAGATGCATCAGGGTTTGCTTCAGAGGTATAAGAGTATTTTCTTACTTCTTCTTTAAATTTATCTTTTATTTTTTTTGAAATAGATAATTTATCAATTAGTTCATTATATAAGGATATCTCAGTTTGTTTATCAGCATTAATTCCTAATTCCTCGTTTAATTTAGAAATCTTTTGTTTTAATATATAATCTCTTTGCTCTTTATCAAATGTTTCTCTTATTTCATCATCTATTTTGGTTTCGATATTGATAACTTCTAGTTCGAGATTTATGTCTTTAATAAGTTTATTTGCCCTAGCAACATAATCAAACTCGTTCATATAATATATCTTTTTATGATAATCAAACTGCATATAATTTGTGACAATGTCAGTAAGCATGTCTAAATCATCAATGTTATTTATCGTGTTTACTACAGAGTTAGAAGCTGATGGATTAACTTGCATGTAATTATCTATCGATGTTTTTAAGGTTCTTAAGATTGCGGCTTCTTCCGTTTTATTTGAGGTATCAATATAAGTCCTTTTTACTTTTGCTTCTAGTAAGTCCGGATCTTTTTCGAAATTTTTATAGTTTTTTACAATTACACGTGTTATTCCTGTTATTGTTACTCGATAATTACCATTTGGAAGTTCTAGACTTGATTTTATTTTCGCAATAACACCGATTTCTGGTAAATCTGTTGCTGAAGGATTTGTTTCAAGAACATTTTTAGGGCAAATTACTAATACTTTATTATTGTATGAATTAGTTGCTAAATCTATTATTTTTTTACTCAATTCAATATTTAATTCTAAACGCACCTCTTGATATGGAAGTAATACGAGTTTTTTTAGTAGTAATACTGGTAAGTTTTCTAACACGATTATAACCTCCTTCAAGATATGGTTTTTATTATAAATTTTTTACGTGTTTTTGTAAAGAAAAAAATGCTATTTAAGCATTTTTCTTTTACAATATTTTTTCATTTTGCAATTTTCACATAGTGGACTTCTGCTTAAACAGGTATGTCTTCCAAAGAGAAGAAGTTGATGATGAAGTCTTACCCATTTTTCCTCCGGGAACAATTTCATTAGTTTTTTTTCCACTGTTAACACATCATCATCCTGACCCGCAAATCCTAGTCTTTTAGACACCCTTTCCACATGTGTATCAACAGCAAATGTTGGTACATTGTGGATATTTCCTAAAACAACATTCGTTGTTTTTCTTCCAACTCCAGGAAGACTTTCTAAAAATTCGCGATCATTAGGCACAATTCCATTATGCTTCTCTACCAATTCTTTTGCTATTTTTATAATATATTCACTTTTTTTATTCATATTCCCACATGGTCTAATGATATCAATTATGTCTTCCTTCTTAGCTTTTGCAAGCGAATATATATCATATTTTTGAAATAAATCTGGAGTCACTTTATTTACTCTTTCATCCGTACATTGTGCCGATAACATCGTTGCAATTAACAATTCATAATCTTTATTATAATTCAATGTGCATTTTGGTTCAGGAACTATTTCATCTAGTAGTTTGTAAAACTCTTTATTCATCTTCTAGCCAATTATAATCAAATAAGTCAAGAGGTTCTGATTTTTCTGCTTCCTCTTTTAAACTGTTTTGAATATCTTCCTTTGTTTTATATCCTTTTTCTTTCCAATAATCAAGTTGAGATGATATGCTCTTTAAACTCTTATAGCCGTTATATACACACTCTTTTAGAGATTCTAAAATAAGTTCTTTGCTGTATCCTGAATCAAGCCACTCATTTATAATTTCAAATTCCATTGTACTAAGGGTACGCCCAAATTCACGTTCAAAGGTTTCAAAAAGATTTTCGTTTTCATGAGTATTGTGATTTTTGGTTATATCTGTTGTGACATAGCGAATAATATTGTCAAGAGAAATTATTTCTTTTCTTATTCCTTTTTCATCTTTTACAACATTTACAGTAATTAAATTAATGCTTATTAATTTTGAAAAAGCTTCCATAATTTCTTTTTCTTGTAGGTATACACTTGAAGTAATATTTGGAATATTTAAAGTTGGCTCTTCTTGATTCATAAAATATACAAGCAAAAGTGTTTCATTTAATGTTAATTTTAACTCTAATGCTACTTTTATTAAAAAGTTTTTTATAATAAAGTCTTTTTCTTTCAAAGTATTAAATACTACTTCATTCATTTATTTCACCTCCAATTTTTTGTTATATATGCTTTTAGTACTTCATTTTTATTTTCTAAATTTCCATTTAAGATATTTAATTCAATATCTCTTATGATGTCTTTTATTATGCTTCCAGGTTCAATTTTTAATATATCAATTATTTCGTCGCCATTGATTTCAATATCTTTTGAAGAGTATATTGGTAGATTCTTATATATATCGCTTATATAATTACGGTTGAATCCTAGTATGTCTGATGCAATAATAGAAGGATATAAACCATACTCATATAAAACTATATTATCTATTATACCATACCCCAGTATTTTTTTAATATTATCTATCATATCTTTTTCTTGATTTGAAAAAGGATAGTCTCCCTTTATCTCAATTTGCGCCCAAATTCCAATAGAATTAATTGATTCTACAATATTATCAGGTATCGCTATATCAAGATTATCTTCTAATTTTAACTCTTTTATTAAATTTAAGCCAAGCTTACAATTTGATGAAGAAAATATTTTATCAAGTTCTTCTTTTTTTCTATTATAGCTAACAGTTCTGAGTAATTGTGTATTTTGTTTTATATAATTTTTCAAATTGTTTTCAAGTTTAAAATCAAGGTTTGCTGAAAAACGCACTGCCCTTAATATTCGAAGTGGATCCTCCGTCATTTTGTCGCCTATGTTACCAATCATTCTTATTATTTTGTCTTCTAAGTCTTTTAATCCCCCGACAGAATCATATATTTTTCCAGTAGTGTCCATATATAAAGAATTAATAGTAAAGTCTCTTCTAATTATATCTTCATCTATTGTACTAACAAACTCATACTCAACTGGTCTTCTATTTTCGTATTTCAATTCCTTTCTGTATGTAGTTATATCATAATTATATAGTTTATCTTTTATTAGAATACTCCCATAGTTATCATCATTAGCATTATTTAAATCAAATATATCTCTTACATCTTTTGGTTTTGCAGAGGTGGCTATGTCAACGTCGTATGTTTCATTTCCAAGCAAATAATCACGAACAAAACCACCAACAACATAGGCAGTAAATCCATTATCCTGTAGTTTATTTAGTATATTCTTTATTTTATCATTCACAAGCATTTCACCAAGTTAATTATAACATATGACCAGTTTAAAATACATATTTCGAATATTTTTTTACATAAGAAAAAGGCTTTTTTGCCTTTTTTCTTTATCTACATCTTACGCCTGATCGAGCATTTCTTATTGCGCTTCCAACTGCTCTTCCTAACTCAAGAATAAATGTAGCTGCTTTTACAACTGAGTTTATTAGTGTTCCGGAAATTCCACCTCCTATAACTAATATCAATTCTTCTTTGTTTTCTTTCATTAGTTACATGATAATGGTCTTAAGTATCCCCTCATCAAGCTCTAATGACAAAAATTTATTAGTACCATTTGAAGTTGGATTATCAATATTCAATACAAATTTTACAACATTTGGATCATAATTTCCATCCTCATCATATTCACCCATAATTATCTTCTTAACTAATTTTTTAAACACTTCTTCATCAAATGTATAAGTTGTTGACGAATTATTTAATTCTTTTTCAATCTCTCTTAATCTTTTTTCCTCTTTTTGAACATATTTTTTATTATTAATTAATTTGTTTTTTTCTTCAATTAATTCTCTTAGTTCATTATTTAATTCTTCATTCTTTTTTATGAAAATTTCTTGAGCTATTAACTCACTAATATTTAAATCTATTAAATTTTCTATTTTTTCTTTTAGATTATCGATTTTCTTTTCAATTGCTTTTATTTTATCTTCGCTGCTTTCTTTACAAATCAATCTTTTAATTTTATTTATTAAGTCATCATTTTTAGAGTGATTCAAAAATTTATTAAATAATGCAACGAATAAAGATTTGACTTCTTCATCTCTTATAGTAACTGACATACCACATTTACCTTCTTTTGAAATTAAATTAGCAGAACATGCCCAATAAACGTGTTCATGTATTTTTCCATCTTTATTTTTGTTTCTTGTAACTCTTCTCACATATGTTTTTCCGCAATGTTCGCAATAAATCATACTACTAAGAGTATATCTCAAACTAAATTTCTCACAGTAGTATTCACCATTTTTAATCACTTTACTTCTTGCGGAATAAATTTCTTGTGCTTTTTCAAAAGTTGGTCTATCAATAATTCCTTTATGATGATCTTTAACATAATATTTTGGTAATTGACCTCTGTTTTTTACAAGTCTGTGTGAAATAGGATTTTCAACATAACTTTTTTGTCCGCATAAATCCCCAACATATTTTTCATTTGTTATTATACTTTTTAAAACTGATGGATGCCATGTTGTTCCTCCAGAAGGAGTTTTAATACCTTCTTCAATTAACATCCTTGCTATTCTTGTAGTCCCTTCTCCTTTAATATAATATTTGAATATTTTTCTTATCACTTTTGCTTCTTCTTCATTTATTTCAATTTCTTTTGTGATTTTATTCCAAGAGAAACCATAACAAGCTATTGTCCCACATGGTTCACCCCTTTTCATTTTTGCTCTATATCCAAGTTTTACATTTTGAGATGTGGATTCACTTTCTGCTTGAGCAAAAGCACTATATAAAGTTAAAAACATTTCAGTATCTAAATTTAATGTATGGATATTTTCTTTTTCAAAGAACACATCGATTCCAAGATTTCTTAGAACTCTAACTGTGTTAAGAGTATCGACTGTATTTCTTGCAAATCTTGATATTGATTTGGCTATTATAATATCTATTAATCCATTTTTACAAT
>CAYWFZ010000002.1:0-75376 GCA_964458035.1 uncultured Muribaculaceae bacterium
CCAGTAACAAATATATTAGTATTATAGTATTTTAAATCATACTTTTTTTGTAACTTACTAAAGTATTCACATAATTCTTTTAGGTTTTCTTCACTTATTCCCTTATTGGCATCAAAGTCATTTTTAAAGTATATTGAATGTTCTTCAAGTAATACCAAAGTTTCTAAATACTCGTAAACCTTTATTGTTGATGAACCTAAATCAATGTAGTAATTTTTCATTTCAGCACCTCTTCCCTATTTCTTTTCAATAGTATATTCCCAGCCCGGTTGCCAAGCTTTAATCTTACGCCAATCGTTTTCAATCGCATAATCCCAAGTAAAACCTAAAGTAATAACTTGGAATGCAAGTTGTGGTGCTTTATGTGCAACAATTGCAACATGCTTGCCATCATAATTAGCAAGTAAATATTCAGAAAATTCTCTTATACGTTTTTCAACATCTAACATTGATTCACCATTAGGAAAAGGTGTATTGATGTGTTCTTCATATTTTGCTAAACTACTATCTTCTCCATTATAATCTCCATAATTACACTCTCTAAGTCTTTTATCTTGAATGATTTCTTTTACACCATCAAAAGTATATTTTGCTGAATCAATCGCTCTTTGTAAATCAGAACAGAATACTACGTCAAATTTATTAATATCAACTTGATCCTTTAGAGCGATGCTTTGCTCTATACCTTTTTCAGATAAAACTCCAGGTAACCATCCTGTTGACTTATGTTCTAAGTTATCAGTTGTTGTACCATGTACAAAATAAGTTATTTTAACTGCCATAACTATTCCTCCTATTTCTCAATTATTTTAGCATAGATGTTAAAACAAAACCATACCTTCACCTAAAGAAGCATCTTTTCTTGTAATAAATCCAAATCTTTTATAAAAATCTTCTTTTCCAGATGATGCTCCTAAATAAGTTCTAATACTTGGATTTACTTTCTTATATTCCTTAACTTTTTCAAGCAACTTATTTATTATCTCTGTTCCAATCTTCATACCTTGATACTCTGGAAGCACCATGATATCTTGAATGTATAAAAACATTGTTTTATCTCCAATTATGCGTCCAAAACCAATTAAATTATTACCATCATATAAAGTAACTGAATATAAAGTATTACTTAATGCCTCTTTAATCACTAGAGTATCTATTGTTCCCCATCCAACTGAGTTATATAAATAATTAAATTCATCAACACTTATTTTATTTTCAACTATTTTAATATTCATGTATACTTTCCTTATCTTCTTAGAATCTTAAATCCATTCTCTTTAGATTCATCCCTATTTGCTTCCGAATCAAGATATTCAAACCTTAAACCTCTTGATTCTAATGCCTTAATCATTCTTAAAATATTTTCCCTCGGATAAGTATCCGTACAATCTGGAACCGTCGGAACACAAGCTTGCAGATTAGATTCACTAAAAGGAATTAAGAAGTTTCTATCCTTCCACTTACCTCCTCTAACTTTATGTCCAGGGTTCAAACCAATCTCTGAAGCAACATCTAACTTATACCATTTATAACCTATTTTTACTGTATTAAAAGCATGACCTCCGCCCCATGGATCATTTGGAATAGCAAGTAACTTAGTTGACTCAACTCCCATTACCTTACATAAACAATCAATTGCATCACTCATACCAGAACAAACAGCATCATGAAGCACTAATGCACCATAAGCAGAATTTTTATAAGGACTTCCTCCATATACATTACTAGAGTTTTCAGCAAACTCACACTCTGTATACATAACATTTGCTAGCATATAATTATAAATATAAATTACTTTAGATAAATCCTTTTGTTCTTTTGAAATAACTGAAGAACCCATTAAATTATTATAGTCTTGGACAATTTCATTAACTCTTACACTTAATTCTTCCATCTGTCTTCTAGATATTGCAGCTAATCCTGGTTCAGATGAAACATGATCAACACTTGCATTATCAAACTTCGTTCTAAAAAATCTAAGTCTCCCATCTGGTATTCCATTTATTAAAGCATTAACATAAAACTGATTATTTGCTATAAACATACTTCCCCTCCTTTATATATATTTTATTTCTTCTTTACTAACACACATTTATTATTTTTAATTTCTTCTTCATATTTATCTTCACTCGTCTCATGACTAAATCTAACATTTATATTTATTATATCATCTATATTTACTATTTTATAAAAATTTCCCTTATAATAATGAAACATATCAAACGCTCCACCAGATGCAACAAATACTTCTGTATTTCCGCTACATAAATAATGTTGTTCTTCATAAATTTGATTCTCAAGAACTGTTCCATCTAAAGATTCGCCAAAGGTAAACATAAATATAAAGAGAGTCGGTAAAAAGAAAATAACACTAAAAACAATACTACAAATAGACACAATTTTAATAAACAAACTTTCTTTAAATCCAATTATTAATAGTATAAATATAAAAGTTAAAATAAAATATAAATTCAAAGCATTTTTTGCTGTAATTATCAAAAGGAATAACATTACTAAAGAAGCTTTCTTATATTTAATGCTATCCCTATATTCTAATAACATAAATATATTTATTATAATAAAAAAATACATAATTATTTGATAGAGTATTCCCTTTATACTTATAAATGTAAAAACAACATTATTTAAGAATAATAGTATAGTTAAAATTAAAGAATAATACTTAATTAATTTTTTCACATGTGCTCCTTCTTTCTAATTTAATCTAAAATGCGAAAAAAGAGATTAAATAATCTCTTTACCATGAGGAGCCTCCTCCTCCACCAGATCCTCCCCCAGAGAATCCACCACCAGAGAATCCTCCAGAAGAAGTTCCACTACTAGTTTCAACAACTCTATCAACTGTTGAATCCATCGTAGAAGAAAGGAATAAATTAAAGTGATTTATAGAGAATGGTGAATTACTTTCATACCACTCAGGTTCTACTAGTGTCATACCTTCAAACTTCTTAATCCATTTATCTGATACACCTAAAACATAGGTAAATGGAAGTATACTATAAAAATAAGTAGGATCATCATTTACTAATGCCTCTAGTTTATCTTTTTCAGCAGATACTAAGAAGTTTCTAAATCCTTTTACACGTCCATACATTTCATTACCATATGGAGTTCTTTTAGACATATACCTAACAAAGAAACATACTACTAAAGTCATAACAAGACCAAATATAATCGCGATTAATGTTAAATTATTTGCACTAGCTGCATAATAAATTGGTAAATCACTTACCATAAATGCACCAATTATAATAGTTGGAATTACTGCTATAATCTTAATAGCTACATGTATAGGAGAATACAATTCTACAGCTAATATAAGAACTAACATAGCTCCACAGAAAATAGCTACAAACACATCACTAAATACTCCATAATCAAATGTTGGAATACTTACAGTTACAATTAAAGATAAAACTGCTAAAAGTACAGCATAAACTCTCATACTTGATGCTTTACTATCATAAATTAATGCCTTATTCTTATAGTTATCAATATTTAATTTTATCTTTTCAATAGTTTTATAGAATTTATTGTATAAGTCATCTTTGGTAACTTCATTTTTACTTTTAAATAGCCCATCCATAAATAGTTTTTCATTACTATTATTTCCATCATACTCTTTTAGTTTAATTATTTTATAATTATTTTTATCAATTTCTACAATCTTTAAATAACCTTTACTTGCTAAATATATGAGTAAAGAATTAGCATCTTTATCAGTTACACTTGTTTTATAAAAGTATGCTGTCTCTGCACTATTGCATCCATTTGGTGGATAGAATTCAACAGTCTCAACTACTACATCATCTCTACCATATTTACTCCACATAAAGTATGCAAGTATAGCTGCAACAAGTGGAACTATAAACATTAATGGGAAAAGTAATGGTAACTTAATTCCTGCATTAACAAAATATCCTTCCGGAAGTTCACAACGTACAGTTAAGGCTTCTTCTCTATCTAACTTCTTTTTTAATGAACCAACAATCTTATTTCCTTCAACTGTGTATTCTACATCATTGCTTCCAACTGTTCCATATTTACCACTAGAAAATCCTAATTTACTTACATCGAATTCCTTTGGCATATTGATTGTAAATGTTACATTATTTATCTCTGTATCCCATTCGTCCCCTATAATATTAAAATATAATTCGTCAAAATCTTTACTACTATCTTTACCTAAATTATAACTATACTTCATGACATAATCATGTATACCCGTAATAGTTTGATTCTCTTCTCCTATTTTTATAACACGATACCCAGAGTCATTACTAACTTCATACTCTTCACTTACACTTAAATCAGTTAATCGAGCACTGTTTTTAGTAACACTTCCATCATTTCTTTTAACAGTATTTCTTAAAGGTATTTTTCTAATAATGCCATGTCTTGGTTCTTTAAAGTTGGCTTTTATAGATTCTGTTATCTCTAAAATATTGTTTTCTTTAACATCAATTGAAACATCATATGCCTCTATTGTATACCTATAAATAAGTTTTGTTCTTGTTGTATTGGTATATATAACTTCATCATCTGCTTTTGCATTCATAAATGGTATTGTTAATAAAATAGCAAAAACTATCAATAATAAACTTTTTAAACTCTTATATTTTTTTAACATCTAAAATCACCTATAATTATATTATACATTTATTTCTTTATTTTTGATAGTTAACTTCTTAATATTATTCACATCCTTTACTTCATGTTCGCTTTTCCATTTTAAAAATTCAAGTCTTTCTTCTTCTGTCTCAATCTCTTCATGGTAATAATGTTTTGTAAATTCTCCACAAGAACTTCCTATTTCTCTTCCTGGAGGAGAATAAACCTTTACTCTTAAATCCGGTATCTCAGTTATTAAAGTATTAATCCACATTTCTTCTTTTCTACTAGGTATCATTCCATTAATTGGATTAAATCTAATAAACTTAATTGTTATTTTATATTGTTTCAAAAGTTCAACTAACATCCTTAATTCTTCATCCGAATCATTTACCCCATCAATTAATGTATAGTGAATTTCAACAACATCATTTGTTCTATGATTATGAATGTATTCACTCATTAACTCATCATTACTTAATATAACACTTCTATAATAACTTAAATAATCTAGTGCTTCCCTAACACTAACACATGTACTAGGAATAAGTTTAAATCTTTTTTCATCATCTGGTGTATGCATTGAAAAGTGAACTTTCAAAGGAATAGATTCACGATTCACAATATCAGCAAGTTTTGAAACATTATCATTTGGCATCATCGTTGATATTGCATAACCAATATGTTCATAACCTAGTACTTCTTTTAAATAATACTCATGAGCTTTAACATACTCAATTAATTCTAAATTAAGTAAAGGTTCACCTACTCCCATAAAAGAAATAAGTAAATTTTTCTTATCCGTTATACGAATTCCTTCAATTGTTAAAGTTTCCATTAAACACTTAATAAAGTCACTTCCCAATATTTTTATCATTGGTCTTTTAACATTACTATTAGTTAAATGGCACATCTTACAACCTAAATTACAGAAATGATGTGTCGGTACACATACTACATCTTTATTTTCACGGTTGAAAAGTAACGTCATTTCAACAATTCTTTTATCCTCACTTTCAAATACTCTTTTTAAAGAGCCATCTTGTTTATCTCTAAATAAACCAATTGTTTTCATATTTTCATCTCCCTAGCATAATACTAAGGCCGATGGTTTATAAAAATAAAATACAATTATTTTATATAGGTCATATCTTTGATGATATAAACACAAAAAAATAGGTACTAAATTAAGTGCCTATTTTAAATCTTTTTGTCAATATTTTCTAAATAGTAGACATTTTTACCTTTTGACTTAGCATACTCAATTTCATCTCTAGTAGATTCACCAATGTAACCGCCCACATTAACAACATACATTGAATCTGCCATATCTATCTTTTTATAATGTGCATTTTTAAGTCTTTCTATCTCTTCTTCATTATAAGAATCCTTATCATCACTAACAGGATAAGTACTACTTAAGACACATTTACCTTTAAGTTCTAAATCGACAGCAACCCTCATCATTTCATTCTTAAACTTCAAACTACCACTTATTGCTATTACTTCCATATATTCACCTAAATCTATTATAACTCTCTAGAATTATATAATTCTAAAACTTTCGTACTCCTCTTTGATACTCTAGCATATTTACTTAAAGCATCAATAATAATATCCTCATCATTACAAGGATGATAATATATATTTTCACTAGACATCGGTATCTTTTCACCAAATCCTTTAGAATCAAAAATCGAACCAACCACTACATCTTTTATACCATACGTTTTAATATACTTAATATACTCATCAATATCTTCAATCGTAACACCTTCAATAACTGGTTTAATATATAAAACAACTGGTACTTCACTTATATGTTCAAAGTTTTTAAAGCGATTCTCTACCTCATCGGTACCTTCTTCAAATTCATCATGTCTACTTATAGTTGAACACGAAGTAAATATAACAAACTGTCCATAATATTTTACATAAGAAAGTGCACTCTCTAATAAAGAAAAATCTATTTCTTTTTTTGTAGATACTTGAACAACATTACCTGAGTGAATAAAATGTTCAATTAATTTTACTACTTCATACTTTGTAGCATCAGAAAAACATTCCGAATAACATCCAAATGAAATTAAAGTATCTTTAGTTATCTTCAAATCTAAATCATTAATCATAGCTATTATTTCATCACTAGTTTTTGCATCAATGTTAGCACTACCATTGTTATAACCTAATTCATCTAAATAACAATATGAACAAGATGATGCACATCCTAAAGATAAATTAATAAAAAGTCTTTTATTATTCTTACTATATAAATAACCTGTATCTACCATTTTATGCTCTCCAAAATAAACTACTTACTATTATAACAGAAATATACTTTCTCAATCAAATAGATATTGACTTAAATAAATAAGTATGATTAAATAACACAAGTGTGTATTATGAAAGGGAAATAACAAAATGAAAAGTAAAAAAACAAGGAATGCTATAGCGTATATCTTATCAGCAAGCATTCTAGCAACAAATGCACTAAGTGCAAGCGCTAATACAACCGTTGAAGACGCTTACGAAGAAGCTTATGATGATTTAGAAACAAACAAAGATATTAAAGTTGGAACTACAATAATTGAAAATAATGATAAACCCAAAGTTTTAAAAGAAGTTATAAAAGAACTAGACGATTTAGAATTAGGAGACATCGTTACTGTTAATGGATGTGGATACTCATCTTCTGATGGTTTAGGAAGAAGTACTAAAGAATATAAGAATAGATTAATGGCTATTGTAAAAGTTAATGAAGGTTCTAACTATCCTTATGCATTAGCAAGAATTAACTACGATGGATCTATAAGTGATATCATTGGATGGTTTAAAGGAGAAGATATCAAAGCAAGATATGTTCAAAAAACCATTACTGAATATGCCGATATTGAAAAAACTATTATAGATACTGATGATATACCGGAATATGAGCCTAATACATGGGATTTCTTAAA
The DNA here is from genome assembly GCA_964458035.1 of uncultured Muribaculaceae bacterium. GTDB lineage: Bacteria > Bacillota_I > Bacilli_A > RF39 > UBA660 > CAG-582. Next base: position 7,590 of record CAYWFZ010000002.1, read on the forward strand.
TGAATACTATGATTACATAGATGGTAAATCAATTCAAATTAAGTATATTTGGCCAGAAGTAGAAAGAGATTATGACGTGTCTTACACAGTACAGTTCCAAGATAATGTTCAAACACGCGAATTCTACAATGGTGACGAAATATTCTACTATGACTATGATTGGCAAAATGGTACTATCAAACATACTGAAAGTGCAAGAGACAAAATTGATGCTGAAGTTATTTTAAAATTAACTAAGGGAAAAGACTTATAGATATAAGTCTTTTTTATTGACAAAAAAAGCTCCTTATGTTTTAATAGCAGACGTAGAAAAAAGGAGAACGTTTATGAAAAAATTTAAATTATTTACTTCTGTTGCACTATCATGTTTTATTCTAACTTCCCCACTACATGCAGAAGCAAAATTGAATATAGATGACCTTTATGAAGAAGCATATGATGATTTAGAAAAAGGTAAACCAATTGAAATAAAAACAGAAAGAATAAATAATAATGAAATGCCTAAAATTGAAAAAGAAGTACTATCTTACGAAGAAGATATAGAGCTTGGAGATATTGTTGAAGTTTATGGGATTGGTAATTCTAAGACTGATGGAAGTGGTATATCATCACGCGAATTTAATGGTGATGCATTAGCAGTAGTTGGAATAAAGACTAATCAAGAATATCCATATGCCATAGCTAGTGTAAGTAACACAGGTAATGTTGGTCACATAGTTGGTTGGTTTAAAGTGTCTAGTTTAAAATCAAGATATGTTGAAGTAACTACTACTGAATATGCTGATGCTATAAAAGAGATAATCTCATCAGATGGAATGATAATTCAAATTGGAATGATTTATCTTGAAGATGAAGATAGATACATACCTGAATATGCTGAAAGCTTTTATGCAGGTATTAAAGGTTATAGATTATATGACGATGAACATATGATAAAAATATCTTTTGACTTTCCAGAACCTAAGGAAGAATACGATTCAAGTAGTTTCTTAATGTTTGATGGAGATGAAGAAGTAACAGAATATGTTAAAGATGGTGATTACTTCTATTACCGTTATAATTTAACAAATGGTGAAATCACTCATAAAGATAAAATGCGAGACACTGTTAATGGTGATGCAAAAACATTAAGTAAAAAATTTAATATAATAAATGAATAAAGACTTATGATAATCATAAGTCTTTTTATTTACTTTCTTGCTAACACTTTTCCATCTTGGCTAGGTGTTCCACCTTCAATTAACTTAACTAAACTTTTATAGTCTTCATAAGCGGCATTTAATTCCTCTGCACTTATCTCTGGGAACATTGAATAAAAACTAAAGTTAGACTCTGGTACTCCTAACTCCTGAGCCATAATTTTCTTATAATCAGGATCTAGTTCAAATCTGTGTAGAAGTTCCATAGTTTTATTTAAATGAAGTCGTGAATTTTCATATAAACCTTTTCTACTTGTAATATCTAAAAGTCTTCTTTCAACTGTAGTAAAACCTGTCTCTAAACAAAATAAATCACATAACTGAACAATATTATCATAAGGAGTTAACTCTACTGAATGCAAATAATCATTTATAAACTTATATCTATCTTCCCCACTTACTGGATCAGCTGAATTATTAATATCATTATCAATAAATGAATGAGTTAAAGCAATTCCTGCTTCTATTTCATAGCCAGCTTCCATTAAATATTTATATCCCTCTGTTGTATGTTTAGGATGATCTATCTTTCTTCCAATATCATGTACATAACCTAATGAAATTGCGTAATCTTCATCTAACTCTTCTACATCAGGAAATAGTTTAAAAAACTCCGTATAATTGCCACGATTATTATTTAAGTTTCTTGCAATTCTTCCGGCTGCTATACCAACAAATATACAATGTCTCACCCATCTGTTTTCATAAGCATTTATGTCGCCACTTTTTCTTATAACATCCTTACATAATAGTTCTAATGCAACATCACTTTCTAACTTTTTCATAAATTCACCTCTTGTGACATATAGTATAACACAACATTCTCTTTTTTACAAATAATTAATAACAAAAATGTACTTTTATTTAAATACTATCTTATAGTATAATAAGTGCCAAGGTGAAGTACAATGAAAGAAAGAATAAAACATCTTAATGCAACTGTATGCTATTTGAGTATTAATAACGAAGTATTAATGATTAAATACAAAAAGAAATGGGGACAAGTATATGCCCCACCCGGAGGAAAATTTGAGTGTGGCGAATCCCCTCTTGACTGTATAATTCGTGAATTTAAAGAAGAAACTAATCTTGAACTTGTTAATCCCAAGCTTCAAGGATACTCATACTGGCACGATGAAGCAGAAGGAATTATATTTATCTTTGTAGCTAATGAATTTAAAGGTGAATTAAAGCGCGACTGTGAAGAAGGCACACTTGAATGGATAAAAGTAGAAAATTTAAAAGACATACATCAATTTGATCAAAATCGAGTATTTACTCCATATCTATTCAAGGATAATTTATTTGAAGGGAAATTCTTACTTGATAATAACTGCCAAGTATTAGATTATGAGATAAGGGAAATATAATGAAAAAAATAATGGTTGATATGGACGATGTACTTACTGATTCTAACTTTGGTAAAATTTTAGAAGACTTTCTAGGCTACAAACCAGATTTTACTAAAACTGGATTTTATACACAAAATGCCTTAGGTGATAGAAAAGATGAATTCTTTAAAATATTTAAAGACATGGATATGTATGATGGCGCTACACTTATTAAAGATGTTTATTCTGTCTTAAAAAGATTAAGTAAAAAATATGAAATATATATAGTAACAGATTATATCTGGCCAGAGATTGTTGAACATGCTGGAAATAACTTAAGAAATAAATATAAATTTCTTTATAAAGAATTAGATTTTATTAATCCAAGAAACTTTATATTCTCCTGTAACAAATCCTTAATAAACTGTGATATTAAAATAGATGATAAAATATCTAATCTCGAAAATGCTGAAACTAAATTACTTTATACAGCTTATCACAATGGTAACATAAGTGATGATGAATTAAAGAATCAAGGTATTATAAGAGTAAATAACTGGAAAGAAATAGAAAGTATTTTAATGAAATAGAAAAAGAGAATTTACGATTCTCTTTTTTTACATTTAAATGTAATAAAAACTGTATTAAAAAGTATAACTCCAAGAAGTAAAAGAATTAAATAATAATTATAAAGAAAAACATTTAGTTTATAAAATAAATTAATAACAAATAATAAAATCATCGCTACTAAAAAAGATATAACTAATGCCAAAACATTAAGTACACTTAATCTAACTAATATATTATTAGTTATAATATTTTTATTAAAACCTAAAGCTACTTCTAAAGTAATACTCTTATTTAAATCATATATAATATTCTTAGCAATAACAAATAAAACACTTATAAAAAGAATAAATACTATTATATTAAAAATTATTAATATTCTTATTTGCTGACTAATACGATTTGCAATAGCGATTTTTACATCAGTTACTCCTGTTAGCATTTTTATATTCACTAAATCTTTTTTTACTTTTTCTTCTTCGTCCCTTAGTTTGAAGATATAATCGTATTCATTACTTTTTTTCATAATGTCATTAAATTTTTCTGAAGAGACACTTATATAATTAATGTGTGAACTTTCATTTATTTTATTTATTTTAAATTTATAAGTACCATCTTTTAAATTTAATATTAAATCGTGATTATTATAATCTAACACTTTAAACTCTTCTAAAGAATAATCTTTTAAATATAAATCTACTTGATTATTATTTAGTTTATTATCTTCAATGACAATTATTTTAGATTCTAACCTAACCTCTCTAATTAAATCATAGTAATCATTACAAGAATCAAAAAACACTACTCTTTTTACATCTGTTAACATTTTATTATTCTTAAGATTATCAATAATATCTTCATTTTGGTGAGTTGTCGCTAATGAATTATTAGCATAATTTAATCTTTTTGTCTCTTGTAAATTAGATAATAAAACATTTAATACTAAAAGTCCTGCATACAAAGAAACTAATAGAATTACATATAGAAGAAAACTTTTTTTACGAACGAAACTTTTTATTACTAATTTATTTTTCAACTAATTTGCCCTCTTTTAATTCAAAAGTAACATCAGCATATTTAATTATTTCATTACTATGAGAAACAACTATTACGCATTTCCCTTCTTCACTTAATTGCTTAAGTATTTTAAATATTTTTGTTTCTGTTTTTTCATCTAAGTTACCTGTTGGTTCATCTGCAAGTATAATATTTGGATCATTTGCTAAAGCACGAGCAATTGCTACTCTTTGCTTTTCTCCTCCACTCATCTCTTTAGGGAAATGTTTTACTCTGTCAACTAACTCTACTTTCTTTAATAAATCATTCGCTCTTTTATCAGCTAACTTAGAATATTCCTTATTTATCGTCATTGGAAACATTACATTTTCATGAGCTGTTAAATAGTTATCTAAAAAGAAATCTTGAAATATTATTCCTACATCATTATTTCTAATTAGCGATTTTTCTATATTGCTCATATTAGATAAACTTTTTTTATTTATAATAACTTCACCTGAATCAAATGGTTCAATTCCATCTATAATACTAATTAAAGTAGACTTACCACTTCCTGAATGCCCCATAATAGCATAAAATTTACCATTTTCAAACTTAGCATTAACATTTCTTAAAACTGGTATTACATGTTCTTTAATTGTATACTTCTTTTCAATAGATTTTAATTCAACAGCAATCATTATTCTGCCTCCTTCATTAAATAATTCTCACTCTTCTTAAGAGATTTCTTTATAAATATAAAGTTTATTAATAAAGAAATAACATACACAATTAAGAAGGCAATTACATAACTACTTATAAACAATCTTGGTTGATACATAGCGTTTACAAAATAATCTTCAAAATAATTTATAATCACTTGGTATGCTATTAAAGACAAACACATTGCAATTAAATTAGAAATAGTAGAAATGATTAATATGTCAGTAGTATAAATAATTTGAATATGTCTTGATGAAAATCCAAGTGACGAATATAAACCTATTTCTTTAGAATTCATAACATTTCTCTTTTTTACATATGTTATAGTTACAAATATCATCACAATAAGAACAAAAGCAAGTGATGTATATGATATTAATTTTAAATTAAATATAAACTCAGCATCCAAACCAGTCTTATCAGTATATTGATATCCTAATTTTGAAAGTTCCTCTTTTACGTAAGATACATTATAAATATTATCTACAATAACATCAGCAGATCCAATACTTCCTTTGTTAAGAATAGCTAAAGATCCATCATAGATTTCTTGTAAATCTTTTACTGGTGCAAAACACATGTAATGGGTTTCATTTATTAAGTCACTATCATATAATCCGACAATTTTAAAAGTTCTTGTTTTTGTTTTGCATTCTCTATCAAGAGAACACTCACTATAAGGAAATTCAAAAGTAGTATTTAATAATTTATCTTTATCATAATACTTAGTTTCAAGAGTAATATCTCTTGAATCAGGATAAAAATTATAAGGACATACAACTACACCTGTGTCTTCTTCAGAAAACTTAGTACCTTCTATAACTCTCGGTAAAACAGATTCATTTCCATATCTTAAACTAACTAATCCATCATATTCGTCATCTTTTAAAGAGGTAATTGCACTTGTATCTACAGAAGCATCATATGCAGCTTGTACATGATTTATTTTCAAAATAGAATCAAAGTCATACTTATACTCTTTTCCATTTATTAAATAATCATCCCTAATAGATTCCTTTGGAGCAATCATTATGGTCCTTCCATAAATATTTTTTTCTAAATCTTCTGATTGCATCTTTATATAGTTACTACCAAATAAAAAACCACCGACTAAAGCAAAAGAACAAAGAGTAAAAATAACAATCAATATCATATTTGCGTTATTTCGAAATAATTTTCTTATAATTAATCTAATCATACTTACCTCCTCAATATAATTAAGTTCACACACAAAGTGTGAACTTAATATTACATATGATCTGGATCTAAATACCAATCACCACTTATGAATGAATTAGATGTTTGATTTACCCAAATTGAATGCAGTCTTTCACTTCCATGACTATTTACATAATTTAGATGTATGTTATTATTAATAGAACTTGCATAAAAATATCTACGATCATAATTAACAACCCAACCGGAACTATTTTTTCTTTGAATAGTATTCTCAATCTTTACAGGACCATTTTCAATAACTCTTGGATACAAAGTCGTATGAAAATAATTAGGTAAATTTTCTTGTAAAGTAACCATTTCTGATTTCCCTATACCAACCTGAGTCATTGCAGCATATGCTACTAACCCCATTGTATAAGAACCCACTACAATAGTCAACACTAAAACAAATAATTTAATCATTACCTTTTTCATTAGTTCACCTCCCTCTATGATTTATAACACTACTTAATAATAGTAAATCACTTCCTAAACTGTAATTGATACTCCTTTAGAATTATCATATACAGACGCTGCGGTACCAGTAAACTTAAACACACCGCCGAATCCTGAAGAAGATATAGTGTATTTTCTGCTATTAGCACCACTAATTACTTTTTTAGCATGCTGATAACTTGCAAATACTGTACCTCCTTTACTTACTTTATAAGTTTGAGTTATCTTAATATCAGACCCAGACAACAAAAATGTTTGTCCAAATCCATTTGTAAACTTATCAATATTAGAAAATTTTCTTTCTTCTTTATCATTAATCACTTTTGTACTAGGCATATCTAACAAAATGACATTTTCAAACCTTGCTCCAATTACATCATTACTCCTAGTTGTTGGATTGTCAAACCAATCAACAACCAATGTAATATAGTTTTCTAAACCTATAATATATTTTGATATTTTTAAATTTTTTTTAGTTCCATACACACTATCTTCCATAGGAATAATTTCATCACCAAAATATTTAGTTACAACCAAATTGGGATTCATCATATGCACATCAAAATAGTAAAAATCATCTATCGTTACATACTCTTGATATCCTTCATAGTACATAGCAGTAAAAAAGTCATATTGTTCTTTTGTGAATGAAATATTATAATTATTTGTATAATATATTTCCTCAGCATGCACTGATATAATACCTCCAAACATTATAATCAGCGCTAATGTTAATAAAATTCTTTTCATAAATTCATCTCTTTTCTAACTTCATCGTACAATAAAGATTTCAAAAAGTCACGCCGGTTTTTCCGACATTTAAAAATGTCGGTAAAACCGACATTAACTGACATTTATTTATTTAAAATATTTTTTATAATATTCATCAATAAAATGTTTATATAATTCATCATTTTGAGTAAGAATTCTATCTGTTTCTAATCTTTTTAAATCATACGTACTTTTATTATAATGTAATTCATCAGAATGTATATAATACTGCCAAACCTCATAATAATCATTATATTCTTCTGAAGCGTAGAAAATTTCTGCATCAGGAAAGTATCCCATTTTTAAAGTAAAGTTCTTCATCTTCTTTTCATAATTATAAGCATTGTTTTCAAATGCAAAATCTTTTAATATTTTATCAGGTATATTATGATCTTCAATAAATACTTTATCATCTGCGTCCTCTGTAATTGATTTATCTTTTATAAAAATAAGACTATTATTCTCGTATTCTTTTACTATAGATAAATTAATTATTTCTTCATAATCAGCATATTCTACCAATATATAAAACTTGCCATTTTCTTTAAGCACAGTGTCATAATCGAAAAATTCATTATAATTATAATAATCTGTAATAAAGAAGTTATTACCTCCACCTATTTCTTGAATCAACTCATCCTTATTTTCATCTTTGTACCTTAAAGTAATACTTTTTATTTCTTCATTATTTTTAGGATTAACAGATAAACTGAAGTACATATGTTCTTTTGACACAAAAAATATTCCTTCATTAGTCGAAAAATGTAAACTTTCACCAAAAATTTTATAAACTCTTACAGTATTATAAGAACAAATAAAATAATACAATAAATATGTCATAAACAACAAAAGAATTATTACTAATATAAAACATATTATTTTTCTAGATTTTCTCTTTTTATTTTTCTTTATAAATTTAGTGTTTCTATTTATCTTTTCTTTTTTATTCAAACTTTCTTCGCCATTATAAAGGCAAGACATATTAACATTAAATAATTCAGATATCATTTGTATTTTTTCAAAACTCGGTTCCGTTTTACCATTTTCTATATCAGATAGGTTACTTCTACTTATGTGCATTTCTTTAGCCAATTGTTCCTGAGTTATATTTTTACTTTCTCGTAATTCCCTTATGTATTTACCAATTTTTTCTTTGTCCATAAACCCAACCTTCCAAAACAATTTTAGAATGAACCACCATTAACATTAATGTTTTGTCCATTTATATAGCTAGCTTTATCTGATAGTAAAAACATTACTGTATTTGCAATATCTTCCGTTTCTCCAAGTCTTTTTAAAGGATTATTATTCTTTTGTTCTTCTATCTCTTCATCTGTCCAACCTGATAAAGCAAGTGGTGTAATAGTTAAACTTGGGCTTACACAGTTAACTCTTATTTTATCATTTGCAAGTTCTAAAGCAGCAGATTTAGTAAAGTTAATTATGCCAGCAGCTGCTGCACAATAAGCACTAGCTTCTACACAAGGCATACTTCCAAGTCTTGATGCTATATTAACAATTGCTGAATCATTTCCTTCTTTAAGTAAAGGAATTGCATATTTAGTAACCATCACTTTACCAATAAAGTTAACATCTACTACTCTTTTATAATCAACCATATCTGCACTTTCAATAAATGAATCAACATTAGTTCCAGCATTATTAACTAAATAATCAAGTTTTCCATACTTCTCTTTTATATGCATCATCATATCATATACTTCTTTTTCATTACTAATATCGGCCTTTAAACATTTATACTTATTACTTATCTTATCAAATTCAGTCTTTACTTCATTTGCTTGTTCTTGATTATGTCCATAATTAACAAAGACAAAACAACCACTTTCTAATAATTTTTTTACTATTTCCTTTCCAATACCTGATGTACCACCAGTAACTAAAGCAACTTTTTCTTCCATTATATTCACATCCTTAAAAAAATTATAACATAAAAAAAGAAACTATAGTTTCTTTTCTAAGTATTTTCCCTTAAGTATATTAAACTCTCTTAAAGATTTTTCTTTATCATTTACTGTATCAAGTATTTTCTTTACTACATATAAATCTTTATTATATCCACCTTCAATATCTTTATAACCATAAATAAATTCATCACTCATAAATGAGCGCCAATCCATACCATATTCTCTTTGTAAGGCTAACCTAGCTTCACTTGATGCTCTTAAAGTAGCTGGTAACCATGGATGACGATAATTCTCATCTATTCTACGATTCAACTCTTTAATTAAATCATCTATACTATCTGAATGATATGGGTATGTATTTCCGTCTGCTGCTATTTCACCATGTAATGAACCTAAAAAATTTACACTATCTAATATGGCTTTCTCAGCATCAACATTTGGAAATTTTTCTTTAATAAAATCTATTCCATTTTTTATTGAAAATAATACAGCATTTTCTTCAAAAGGAAGATATCCTTTATTTCTTTTATAATAAACATCAAAGAAATATCTAATATAAAGTACCATTTGAGTTTCTAAACCATCTTGTAAGGTAAAGCCTTCTTTAGGCACTCCATCCCACATACTTCTTCCCTCTTCAAAATGACGATATTCATTACCAGCCATTAGAGTTAGTATACCAAAAAACTCATCAGCACCAATTTCATTTTCTGATAAGTAATATAGTAAATAATCTAAATTACTTAGATTTAAAAATATACGATGTTCTCCCGTATCGGGATGACGATTATACCAAGCTCCAGCATTTCTTAGACCCTCTGAGTCCCCATTTTCTATAAATATTCTTTTAAAATTATTATCTCTAACACTTAAGTAATCTAAGTAATCACTCAAATATCGCCTAATTGTATTTTCATCAATTATAAATCCCATAATTTCACTCCTTAAGAATATATTCTAAGGCATTTATTTTATAAAGTCAAAAGAAATTATCTTTTTTCAAGTGCATAATCAACTATAGCATCAATATGTGCTTGTGTTGTATCAAAAAGTGGTACAGATACATCTCCATCTTTAAGTAACATTTCAATTTCTGTACAACCAAGGATTACACCTTCAATCCCCTCTTCTTCAATCATTTTATTTATGACTGAGATATAATATTCTTTTGAAGTTTGCTTTATCTCTCCCTTACATAATTCATCAAAAATAATTCTATCTATTTCATCAATTTCAGCCTCTTCTTTAGGAACAACTGCATCTATTCCATTGCTTTTTATTCTATTTCTTAAAAAATCTTCAGTCATAGTGTATTTAGTACCAATTAAACCTACCTTTTTTATGCCTTTTTTATGGACCACTTCACTTACTGTATCTGCAATATGTATAAGCGGAATACTTATACTTTCCTCTACTTTATCTGCAACCTTATGAATTGTATTAGTTGCAATAACGATATAGTCGGCTCCTGCACTTTCTAAAGTTTTAGCAACTGATGATAAAATATCACCTATCTCATCCCATTTGCCATCAAGCATTCTACTTCTTATTTCTTGAAAGTTAACATTATATATTAATAATTTAGCACAAGTTAAATCACCACATATTTCATTAACTTGCCTATTGATTCTTTCATAATAATGGAGACTTGATTCATAACTCATTCCACCAATTATTCCAATTGTTTTCATATATTACCTCATTTCTAATTTAAGTATATATTATATTCATGAAATAAAAATGAAAAAAACTACATATTGTAGTTTAGACTTCTAAAGTGATAATTTCTTTATCTATTGTTTTTAATTCATTTTCTATTTTTGATTGCATATTCTTTGCATTTAGAAAATCGACACCACGTGATTCTGTTCTCATTTTTAATAATTCGTCATTAATATGCAAGTAAACTATTAAATCAGCATCAAGTATAACAGTTCCAAAAAGTGGCATTCCTGGAACAATCTTTAACTTAGTTCTACCAAGATTATCCATAAATTCACCAATTTCTTCTGTCCAAGGATCTGAACAAACATAATCACTTTCTTCCTTAGTTAATAATGGAAATAATAACTTATCCATATCTGCTCCAATCCCCATATTTTTAATTAAAGTTGATTTACCTGTACAAGTAGTTCCAACTACACATATTCTCTTATCCTTATTGGCATCAATTATACTCTTTAATTTTAATTCTAAATTTGTATTCATCTTATCACTTCTTTCTTAAAACTTATAGGAGTTATCACAATATATCTTTATAATCACTCATTTTATCTATAACAGCATCTATTTTTTTAAATTTATCTGTTTTCATCATTTCGCTTACAGACAATGCAAGATTATCATAATATACACAATCATGTTTATGAGTAAATTCACATTCCTTTAATTTCCTTTCATGTAAAATATGACCAAGTTCAGAATTCTCATCTAAAACATAATACATTCTTGGTGGAAAAAAATCTGGTATGCTTTCTCTGATTTCTGCTAATGTAAGTGGAGATTCAAATAAAGATAAAGACTTTATTGGTACAGCACATATATCACGTGCATCAATATACTTATCTACTCTTTTTAAAGTTTCAGGATAATTCTTAAACTCATTTCTTCTTTTATCAAGTCTAATAGGTACACCTAAATACATTACACCAATTACCATTCTCTTATTTGATGATAGATAAAGATAAGCTTTAGTTTCTTCAGAACAAAACCTTTTACGATATTCATACTTTTTCATTCCATATAAGATAGGTTTAAAATACTCCGGTTTAAAACTTAAAAATATTTCTTTCATTTCTTCCCCTTTATTATTTATGCATACATATTTTCTTTAATGGACATGCATCACAATTTTTATTTGTACAAAAATCCACTCCAATTGTCCATAAATATTGATCTACGAGTGATGGATTAACACCCATATTTTTAGATGCTTTAACCCATACATCACTTAACTCTTTTATTTTTGTTTCTGATAAATCTGACTCATTAACTACACCTAATAAATAGCTTATTTCTATATCGTGTCTATCAATTGGAATATCACTAATTGTATACTTACCCACTGCATCTGCTATAAGTCTTTTTAAAAGTCCACCAGTTTTTTGTCCAAAAGATTTAGTAGAATCAACAAAGTCACTTAACTCATCATAACTTTCAATATTATTAATATGAGTCTTTATATCACTTTCTTTAGCTAAAAACTCACTAAGTTTCAACCATTTAGTTTTAGCAACCCTAGGATACCTCACATGTATACTATTTCTTATAATGTCATCAAGCATATCTGGATTTTTTAAAACATAACTAGGATTAAATATATTTGGGAATTTTTTATATGTCTTAATTAGATTATCATGATAATAGCTTGACTTCATTCCATAATCTAACATACACGAGTAAAAGACATAAATAAAGTATTCTTTACTTCCATACTTTATAGTGTCTGGGTATGTTACTAAAGCCTTTGATAATTCATTCTTAAAATAATCTTTAAATATTTCTATTGCTAACTCTGCTTTATCTAAATTATAGAAAACATCACTCTTTATAATCATAGTCCCACAAACTTAACTTTCCGTTAATAGGTATTGGTTCAATTTGTTTTACATCTTCAATTTTAAAACCATAACCTACCCATTCTCTATCATTTATAACACTTGAATAAACTAAACTATTTTCCTCTTTTAACATATCTCTTGCTTCATCATCTATAAGTACACAATCAGTTATTTTAGCTTTTGCTATTATCGCCCCACTTGGATATTCTAAATTATAACATTTATATTTTTCCATAGCTTTTTTATTAACACCTTTACCAGCATGAATCAGTATCTCTCCTCTATACTTTGTTTTCCAAGTTCTAAACTCATAACACTTAATTCCTGCAGCTATTAAAGATGCAAAAGGTTGTTTTATAGTTATTACCTTCATGACTTCACCTCATAAATATATTTTAGCATGATTTATCTATACAATAAAGTTTGTTTTTGATACAATATAAAACTAAAGAAACGGGATATTTATGATACTACATAATAATTTAAACAATAAAAATATAAAACATATATTCTTAGATATCGATGGAACTTTAACAAGATGGATAAATGTTGAAGTCTTCTTAAAAAAATCTTGTGAAGCTATTGGTTTACCATATAAAAGTGAATTTTTAAGTATGCTATTTAAAGCTATGAAAATGAATGAACTTGAAGCAATTATATCTGGTAGACTTGATGAAAGAGAATATGAACTTTTTCTAGCAACATATATAGATGACTTAGGTTTATATAAACTTAAAGGAAAAGACTTAAAGAACAAAATGTTTGAACTTGAAGCAAAAGAGACATTTATCATGAGTGATGTTATCCCAACACTTCAAGAGTTAAAGAAAGAATATCTTCTTTATTGCTATACAAATTGGTATTATCGCCAAGCATGTAAAAAACTAGATTACCACAATATTGGTGGGTATTTTGAAAGTATTTATGCAGCTGATAGATTCTATTTAAAATTTACTAAAGTTGGATTTGATTATATTTTAAGAAAGCTACATGCAAATCCTGATGAAATAGTGATGATTGGCGATGCCGAATCAGATATTAATCCACCAGCTAAACTAGGTATTAAGACAATTTATCTAAATTATGACTTAATCCCAGAATGCATTAGTGAACAAGAAAGAAGAATAATAGATGTATCTTCTGCAAGTATAACAGAGTTCTCTGACATTGCAAAAATACTTGCAAGAAAATAACAACCTCATGATATAATTAAGTAAGGTGATAACATGGAGAAATCTGTTTATAGTAATGGTCTTTTTGAATTTGTAGAAACAGAAGAAGAACATTTAGTAAATAATAATAAAACAACACTTAAAAGAACTTTTGTTAGACGTTCTCCTGGAATAAGAGCGCTTATAATTAATAAAGATGATAATAAAAAAATTCTTTTATCAAAAGAATTTAGATATGAACTAGATAAATGGGATTATCGTCTTCCTGGAGGAAAAGTATTTGATTCACTTGAAGATTATAAAAAATCTCTAGAAAAAGGCGACATTTTAAACCACGTTGAAGAAACTGTACCAAAAGAAGTGCTAGAAGAAGTTGGAATAATAGTTAAAGATAAAAAACTCATAAAAGTATCTCATGCTGGTTCTTCAGTTGTATGGGATTTATATTATTATGAAATAAATGATTATGAAATTTCTTATGATGGTCCCAAATTAGAAGAAAATGAATTTGTTGATGGATATGTTTGGAAGACATATGATGAAATAATTGAAATGTGCACTAAACATGAAATTAATGAAGATCGTACAGTTGGTGTACTTCTAAGTTACATACTAAATAAGAAGGATATTTAATCCTTCTTTATTTTTAACCAAGTATTCATTCCTTTTTTCGTAACATGAAATGGTTTTATTTTAACAAGCTCACCAATAAATATTAAAGTAGCATATTTAGATTCTCTCTTCTCTTGCCAAAAAATATCATCAACACATAAGAATTCATTATAATCATGTTTTATTTTTTCTATATCATAATTATCTAAATCAAAGAACGTAACATCTTTTATTTTAAAGTATGCTAACACTCCTCCACCAGACTTTTTAACAAACACTATATCATCTTTCGTAATACTTCTATATGGAAGTATTTTCTTTTTGCTAAATCTCGATTCTATTGTTTTCTTTCCCTCAAGCATGTAGGTTAAACATGGTTCTGAAAATACTCCTAAATGTAAACAACTAGTTTTAATTAGTTCTAGTTCTGCTTTGGATACTTGCATCTTTATACCATCAATTATTTCATTATACATATATTCATTTCCTTCTCTTAATTACATCATCATCTTCAAGTTCCCCAATTAATAAAGAAGAAGCTGGATTATGATTTTTCATATTTTTAGAAACTAATGTTTCATCAAAATTAGCATAGCAGTACTTACAAAAGTGACTGCAAGTATTATAAACACCAATATCAACCATCTCAACACAATAACACTTGTTTTCCTTTCTTGTCTTCTGTCTTTTAAACTTTTTACCAGTAAGAAAGTAAGCTAATTCAGATGACATACATTCTCCTTTAATAAATCCGTATTCGACTAATGTTTCATCTTCAAAACAAGTTTGAACAGTCATTCCGTGACACTCAGCAGCTTTTGAAAAAGACTCACCAATTTCCTTAAAATCATCAGACGTAAATTTTCTAAAGTTAAGATACTTCATATTCTTTCTCACATTTTTATAGTCATCTATAAAAGAGACAATTATATGTTTAACATAACCATCAAGTAATTCAGTTATTTTGTTTATTGCTTTCTTATGATAGTCTAAAGTATATACATCACTTATAAATATTGGATCATATCTTAGATAGACATTTTCAGGACCAATTAAATCAGATATTTTCTTTATTGCATCAATTATCTCATTTTTATCTGGTAATCCGGGCTCAATATCTTTTCTATAAGGTGTTAAAGTCACATGAAATATAATTGGCTTGTTAATAAGCATAAGTTTATCAACAATTGGTATGGGATTTTTTGTACAAAATAGAATCGCATCGACATCTTCAAAATAAATTCTACTTACTAAGTGTCTATTAAAAGGATTTCTAACATCAATAAAACCTTCTTCGTACCTACCCATAAACCAAGGAGTAAAGTGAGCAACTATATCGCATCTTCCACTAACAAAAAGAATCATAAGCACCACCTACAATTATTATAGATGTATTGCTTATGATTGTAAATTATTTACTTTCTTGAAAACTTAATAATTTATAATATTTCCAAGCTAAGTCACGTAATACTAATTTATTTATATAATCTTCTGTTATTACTCCATTTTGTATACCATTCTTTATTTGTTTAAAGGCATTTTCATAATCTGTTACAATGAGTAAATCATTGCCAGCAAGAAGTGCATCGACATATCTATTGCTAACAGAAGTTGTTGCTCCCATATCCAAGTCATCTGTCATAATTACACCCGTAAATCCTAAGTTTGATCTTAAAAGATTATGAACTGGTCCAGATAAACTTGCAGGATTTGCATCAATACTTGAGAATGTATTATGACTAACTAAAACTGCTTCAGCACCTGCTTCAATTCCAGCTTTAAAAGGCATTATATTATTATTAACTATCTCATCATATGTGGTTGTGTCGGTTGATCCCGAAGTATGCGTATCTTTATTTTCTCCATATCCTGGAAAATGTTTTAATACATATGAAACATCTGTTCCTTTAGAGGCATATATAACTGTATCAGCATATTTACTTGTTATATCTACTCCATAACCAATTGTTCTATTATATATGTAAGAGTTAGTATCAGTAGACATATCAACAACAGGAGCTAAATTAACATTTATATGTAAGGAAGATAATAGCTTACTTTTATCCTTAGTATCTGCCATTATGGCGTCCCATCCACCATTATCATATATTTCTTTAGAACTCTTATATGGTTCATCTCTCAAATTAGGATTAGTACTAATTCTATTTACCTTTCCTCCCTCTTCATCTACTGCTGTTAAGAGTGGTATTTTACTATTCTTATTTAAAGAATCAACCATATCTATTACTGCTTCTTTTGCTTTATCTTTAAAATCTTTCTCAAAGAACACATATCCTCCAACTTTATAGTTACTTGCGTCCCCTCCGGGATATCTAATAAGTAAGAGTTGACCTATCTTTTCATCTAAACTTAGACTCATAAGCGTATTATAAGCTTGAGTATAAAATTTAGAAAATATTCCATTATCATTCCACTTACTTAAATCATTGGCTTCAGCATTTACAAGTTTTTCTGCACTTACAATATTAACATCCAAATTACTTGCATTCTTGTTTAGTACTCCAGTATATTCTAAAATAACTTGATCTCCAATATTTAAATCATCATTACTTTTAAAAGTATAGATAAAATCATCCATATCTTTAAATACCATAAAATCATCTTGCTTTGATATAACAGTACCCGTTATTTTACCATAATTAGACTTTTCTAACTTCTGTACTTTTATTACAATTATAATGAGTAATAAAAGTGCAGCAATAACACCAAGAATGGGAATTATTTTTTTCTTCATCATCCATCACCTATTTAATATTATTCACTTACTTTTTATATATGAAAAGAAAAAGATAGAATTATCTATCTTCTAGGAAAACGTGCTTGCCTCATCGCTTCATCTATTTTGGCATTATGATTTGCCATAATTTCTCTAAATTCATCACCCTTAACATGAAAATTAACATTTACTCTCGAGTTATGTCCATTAAACACATAAATTCCATCGCGGGATTTTGTTGGATGATCTTTTATACAAGCATACTCTCCAACACCATAATCATCACTTGGTAAGAATTTTTCAAGTAACGCATCACTTATCTCTCGTGTAATAAGATCAGCATAGACATAAGAAATACCCATATCGAATCCACGTCCAAATACTTCTCTTCCACTTTGCATAATAGTAATATCAACAACCATTCTATTATTGCTGGAAGAAAAATCCATTGTACCATAGATTGTATCTTCATCTTGCATAAACTTTTCCAAATATTCAACCATTACAGCTGAATTTTTTTTAGCAACTTCTAAGGCTTGTTCTCTTTTCATGCCTCTTCACTCTCCCCTGTTTTATAATCAATTTTTACACCATCTTGCACATTATAAATATATATATTAAACTTAATACCTTCACCATTATCTTCAATAGACTTAGCTTCCATATTTATACCACTAGCAAGCAAATCATCATCTTTATATACTGGCGTAACTCGATAAAGTACATGATTATTAGTCTCTTTTATATATTTAGCAACCATATTTTCATATTCAAGCATTATTCCTGTATTGGCATTTCTTGTACAAGTTATTAAGTTCTTTTCATTGGCATTTTCACCAGTAAGTTGGTATCCAATTAAATGACATCTATTATATAGATACTTTCCACTTATAAAATCATACTTTACTGTATGCCATCCACTCGGTTTAACAGAGCCAATCTCTCCTCTTTCCTCAGTTGGCATTAAATCAACACCAATTGAGGCCATCGCGATACCAGCTCTACCTAGAGAATCAAGGTCACTATAGAATTCATAAGATCTTGTAACTAAATCATCTTCTAAAAACTCAGGTTCATTATTATTTATTACAACATAATTGTTTGTTCCATCATATGGTGCAACTGACTGAATAGATTCCGAATAGATAATTGGTTTTTCATTATTATCTTCTTTATAGACGCTATTGTATACTAAAACACATACTGCACAAACAAAGACAAAAGCTAAGCTCCCGCTTTTCTTCTTCATCTTAATAAGAGTCAACGCTTTCTACTTCATAACTTCTTACACTAGATGCATAGTCACCACAGAAACTAACTGTTTGTTTCCATTTATCATATTTATCTAAATTTCCAATATATAAAACTTCACTACCAACAACATAACCATCTCCATCTATAAATGAGTATGTTACATTAATTGAATCACTTAAAAAATCTGCTTTTTTATATTTATCTCTATCAGTTAATAAAACTTTAGTTGATAAAACATAACAGTTATCTTTTTCATCATATCTACTATCTTCAACAGTTACTCGAATTCCTGCATTATCAAGCTCTACTGTATTCTCATCAATCTTAGTAAATTCAGTTTGCTCTGATGCCATAAATAATACAACTACCATAAATGCAATTGGCACAATAACTGTAAGTGCTACAACTACGACAGCAGCGATTATTAAAGCAGCTATAAGTCCTCTATTAGTTTTTTTAGGTACATAAGCACTTTCTTGTTTTACTTCACTTACTACCTCTTCTTGTTCTTGTTTTTTTGTTCTTGCCATAAATTTCCACCTCTTAATAATATTTTAGATTTATTTAATAAAAAATACAAGTAAAGTGTAAAGAATATGCTTATAAATATTCACTTCTTAACATATTATGATATATTAAAATTAGGTGATAATATGAAAAATAAAGTTGTTATAATCGGATGTGGAAATGTAGGTATGTCTTACGCCTATGCTTTAGTTAATCAAACTACATATGTTGACGAATTAGTTCTAATTGATATTAATAAAGAAAGAATTATTGGTGAAGTAGATGATTTATGTCATTGCCTTCCTTACTGTCCAAGCAAAATAAACATCAAAGCTGGTGACTATGAGGATTGCAAAGATGCGAGAATTGTCGTAATAGCCGCTGGAGCTAATCAAGCACCGGGCGAAACAAGAATGGATCTTATCAATAAAAATAGTAGTATATTTAAAGATATTGTATCTAAAGTAATGGCATCACACTTTAATGGAATATTTGTTGTAGCAACAAATCCCTTAGATGTAATGACTTATCTTACACTTAAGTATTCAGGATTACCTAAATCACAAGTAATTGGTTCTGGTACAACTCTAGATACAGCAAGATTAAGATATATGATAAGTGAGCACGTTAACATATGTCCTAAAAACATTGAAGCATATGTAATTGGCGAACATGGAGATTCAGAATTTGTTCCATGGAGTAATGCTACAATTGGTCTAACAAGCATAAATGATTTTTTAACAAAAGAAGAAATGGAAAAAATTGAAAAAGATGTAAGAGAATCAGCTTATAAAATAATAAAAAGAAAGGGTGCAACATACTATGGAATTGGTGCTTCCCTTGTAAGAATTACTAATGCAATATTAGAAGATAAAAACATTATTCTTTCTGTTTCCGCTTATGATGAAGAAAATGATGTTTGTATATCTACTCCAGCAGTAGTAGGAGCATCGGGCGTTAAGAAAAAAATATTCATACCATTGTCAAGTGAAGAAACAAAAAAATTAGAAAACTCAATATCAGTAATTAAAAACGCGATAAACTCAATAAAATAAAGTACACACAAGTGTACTTTTTATTTGATATACCTGATAATAAATTCGCATCCCTTACCAATTTCACTTTTAACTTTAATTCTACCATTATCCGCCTCAATTATCTCTTTAGCAAGAGAAAGCCCTATTCCAAATCCATTATCATTATCATTTAACTTATAAAATCTTTCAAATATCTTTTTTATATTTTTCTTTTCAATACCTGCTCCAAAATCTTTTATACTTACCTCAGTGAATACATCAGTTTGATATGCACTTATTAACACCCTTTTCCCCTCTGGTGAATGTTCAATCGAATTTTTAATAATATTAGTTAAAGCTTCAATTTCCCATTTTTTATCTCCTTTAATGAGTGTTTCATCTGGACAATCAAGTTTAATATCAACATTCTTTAAATCAGCTAACATAGAAACATTTTTTATAGATTCACTTATAACTTCTCGCAAATTAATATTTTCATGTTTTAACTTAACTGTATTTGTATCAAATTGAGATAACTTTAAAATATTATAAACCAAGAAATTAATATTAATTATGTCTCTTTTAATATCCATAATAAATTCGCATCTTACTTCTCTATCCATTTCTGGATTATCTATAATATTATCAAGTGCAATACTAATAGAAGTAAGTGGTGTTTTAAGTTGATGTGATATGTCAGATAAAGAATTCTTTATACTAACCTTATCGTTTAATGAATTATCTGCGCTTTCTTTTAACATTACCATTGTCTTGTATATTTCATTCTGTAAAATAGATAAAGCACCTTCACTGTTAGAAATCATATCTAACTTATAATTCTTCTTATTAATCTCTTCAACATAATATATTAATCTTTTAATATTTTTATTATTCTTAGATATAAACACGTTTAATACAATTATTAAAATCACTAATAAAAAAAATATAAATACTGCATCATATAAATAAAGTTTATTTAATATTCTTTTGCCATATAAACTTATTTGATCATTATAAATATCTATGCCATAAGAGTTTAAAAACGCATCATCTATATTTTCTTTACTCAATATATCTATTATTTCTTGATCAGTTATTTCTGGATATTTTTCTCTTACATTATTAATAATGTTTGATACTACCATATTAGTTGATTCATTAAATCTATTTATTTGCTTATTAGTAAAAACAAAGATAAAAGATACAGAAATAATAAATACAATAATAAAAGTTATATTAATTCTTTTTCTATTCATGATCTATTCGATACCCGATTCCTTTAAGTGTTTTTATAATATCCGTATCTAGCTTCTCTCTTATTCTTTTCATATATACAGTAATGGTATTGTCATTTACATCATTTCCCGTCCACTCCCATATATGTTCAAGTAAACTATCTCGTGTAACTACTTTATCTATATTACTAAAAAGTAAATTAAGTATCTTAAGTTCTAAACTAGATAGATTAACTTCTTTTCCATTTTTATATACAACCATTTTATTTGCATCATACATGATATCTTTAATAGTAATAACGTTTGTACTTTTATCATTTAATATTCTTTTTATTCTGGCAATTAACTCTCTTGTCGAAAAAGGTTTAGTTATATAGTCACTTGCTCCCATTTCTAAGCCACCTACTATATCATCTTCTGAATCTTTAGCAGTCAAGAAAATTGTTTTAATATTCTTAACATAATTTTTATAAAAGTCAAAACCATTTCCATCAGGTAAAGAGACATCTAAAATAATCAAGTCTGGATTTTTATTTAAACATTCCAAAGCAGAAGAACAAGTTGAAGCTAAAATAACATCATAGTTATTTTGATTTAAAGCATACATTAATCCTTTAGCTATTTTTTCATTATCTTCAACCAACAAAATCATAGAATACCTCCCTAAGATTTATTATATCAAATAAAGAGGGATATTACTCCCCCTTAAGTTAAATATTATCATTTCTAATGGTTTCAATTGTATTTTGTTTACTTATCTTATTTATTGAGTATTTCATAATTACAGTTATTAAAATTAGTACTGCAACAATAGAAATGATTACTGCCTTAAATGGATAAATATAATCAAAATCCAAGTCTCCACCAACTAATGCACGATAAATTAAATACGAAAGCAAACTACCAATTGGAATACCAATAATTAATGATTTAAAGCCATAGAAAATACTTTCTAGACTAACCATCTTATTAAATTCATGTTTAGTCATACCTACACTTTTTAGAGTTGCAAATTCACGAGCACGTAATTCAACACTAGTTGTGATCGTATTAAATATATTAGTTATACCAATAAGAGCAATAACAATTATAAATCCATAAAGGAATATAGCTACCAATGTGAAAAGTGACTTACTTTCCCTTCTCTGTTTTTCAAAATTAGATACATGATAGTCATTTGCATTAACTAAAACTTTTTCAACTTCATCTTGAAATTTATCAGGATTTTCTACATCAAGAATCATCTCATAATAATTATCATTAGGTTTAAATTTAGAAATAGTTTCCTCACTTACAATCATGATAGATTGACTATAGAAAATATTTTCTTGCCCAAATGGTTTTTTATCGGTAACATATCCAATCTCGATATCTCTGTCTTCCCAGCATGCATCTGGATCCTTATCATCACATTCATCATTGTATATATAACCTTCTAGTTTATCTCCAACTTTATAATCAAAAATATCTACTTCATGTGATGTATTGGTACCATTTTTTTCATCATAAGAGAATACTAAAGTAGTATTTATATTTATAGCTTTATCTTTAACATCTTCATATTTTAGTCCTAAACTATCTATATACTTTCGATATTGATAATCACCTAAGCTTAGTAAAGAAACTCCCCAAGTCTTACGGTCATCACTCATTATATCTTTTACATAGTCTCCTTCATATTTAAGATACTCATCAGTAAATTTTGGATTTTCTATAGAATAATTAGAAGACGTATTAATCGCATAATTTTTAATACCATCAATATTCAAAATATCTTTTGCTATAGCATCTGATTTTTTCTTATCATTAATTTTATAATTTAAACTAATATTATAACTGACATTTTTAAAACTTAAATCAACTGATTTAAATGCTAACATCATAAATGAGTAAAGAGATATAAATACTGCAACACAGACAACTATTGATATGACAGTTGTACGATATTTTTTATTATTTCTTTTTAGATTCTTATAAGAAACATCTCCGCCTATTCCAAATAACTTCTTTATTATTTTAGGAGACTTAATTTTCTTCGATTTGATTTTAATATCATCACTGTTACGTATCGCAGATATTGGTGAAATCTTACTTGCTTTTCTAGCACTTCTAACTGCTGATAAATATATAGTAATAGCACCTAAAATTATAGATAAAATAATCGAACCAACAGACACTTTAAAGATTAAGTCAACACCTATAGAATCTCCAATTATAAAAGATGAGACTTTAATTAATACATATGATGCAAAAATACCTGACAAAATACCAATTGGGATAGCAATAAGTCCCAAAACAAATGCTTCATAGAGTACATTTTTCTTAATCTGTTTTCTCGTTGCTCCAATACTTGCAAGCATTCCATATTGTTTAGTTTTTTCTGTTATTGAAATATTAAAACTATTCTTTATACAGTAAATTGATGTAACCATAATTATTAAAGTAACTATAGCAGCAACTGTATAAAGAGCTTTCATTGATGAATCATTTAAATTTTGATATTCTAAAGATATTAAGTAGGTATTAGTATTAACTACATCATATCGAGCTTTTTCCATCTCACTTTCAAAAGTTTTCAAAAACTTCTTATATTCATCTTCAGATTCATAAACCATTGATGTCATACCTTTTTTATAAATGTCTTTATCAACACCTAAAATATTTGCTGTTACATAATATGGCTCATCTAAATATTTATTCTTATATCTTACATACGCTGTATACATTGATTCGTTTGTATCATCTAAACATGTAATAAAAGTATACCCCGGAGCCGAGTAAGGTTCAACCGCATAACTAGGTCTTTCAATTATTCCAACAATTTTATATTCTTTATCATATTCCTTCTTAAAATGTTCTAAATCCGCATGATATGGACTTGATTGATCTAGTGGATAATCTTCATCATTTTCTAAACGTTTACCAATACCTAATTTAATTGTATCACCAACATTTAAATTTACTCGTCCATTAGTTCTCAAATGTTTGGAAATAACTATTTCATTACTGGTTTGAGGAAGTCTTCCTTCTAAAATATTAAGTTTTACCATTTTATCTAAGGCCTTAAAATCATAAGCTTTAACATAGACAAAAGGTTTATCTTCATTCTTTATTCCATCTAGTTTTGAATATCCAATTTCTTTAGAGAAATAAACATCTTCTATATATCGATTATTTTTAAATTTTTCTACATCATTTGATAAAACATGATCAAAAGCAACATGATAATCACCTGATCTTCTTTTTTCAAATTCTAGCATAGAGCTTTTAAAACTTATAACAAGGCCTGATAAAGCTGTTATAAGTGCAACTGATAGTATAATACCAACTATTGTAACAATTGTCCTTTTTTTATTTAATACTAAATTCTTCTTAGTAAGTTTGTTAAGCAAGTTCATTATTAATCCTCCTTAACGATTTTACCATCTTCAATTTTTATAATTCTATCAGCAGAAGATGCAATATCCAAATTATGTGTAATCATTACAATTGTTTGATGATACTTTTTGTTAGATATCTTAAGCAAATCAACTATCTCATCACTTGCTTTAGAGTCTAAGTTTCCAGTTGGTTCATCAGCTAAGATTATTGCTGGATTAGTAATCATTGCTCTTCCAATGCTTGTTCTTTGTTGTTGACCACCTGAAAGTTCATTTGGTAAATGTTTTCTTCTGTCCATCAAACCAAGAGAATCAAGCAATTCATCTAATCTCTTTTTATCAACTTTTCTTCCATCGAGTTCCATTGGTAAAGTGATATTTTCTTCTACATTAAGAATAGGTATTAAATTATAAAATTGATAAATTAATCCAACTTGTCTTCTTCTAAATATTGCTAGTTTATCATCATTCATATCATAGATATCATTACCATCTATATAGACTTTACCACTAGTTGGTCTATCAACTCCACCAATTAAATGTAAAAGTGTTGATTTACCTGAACCCGATGCACCAACTATTGCAACAAATTCCCCCTTCTTAACAGAAAATGATACATTATCAAGTGCTACAACTTCATTTTCTCCCTTTCCATATATTTTAGTTAATCCTTCAACTTTTAATAAATCCATAATATTCCTCCTTGAACACTATCATTATAAATTATCTAAAGTGACAACTAAGTGACTTTTATTAAATTAATGATTATTATGTAAAGAAAGAGTTTTATATTCTAAATCTCTAGATAAAGTACTATTATGTTCTAGTCTTAGTTTAAGATAGCCTAAGACATTAATTAATTCATCCCACTCATCATCAGTTAACAAACTTGCATCAGTTACACCAAATATTTCTTCTATTTTTTTTACAGTTTTAGGTGGAATATCAGTTCCAACACTAGCTAAAATATTTCTAACATCTTCTCTACTTGCTGAATCAATTCTAAAATAATCCTTATACTTTTCTCTTATTAAATCATATGTAATAAACTTATTTGGTCGAACTCTTGCAAAGGGCCCTTTTCTTCTAATTTTGTCAAAATATCTACGATAATTTTTCTCACTTACAAGACCAAATTCTTCATTATGTTTATAATAATATTCTAATACCTCTTCATAAGAAAATTCCTTAGCTTTCGTTATACCTTGTTTATACTTGAGTACAGAAACAGTAAACTCTCTTATTATTTCACTTACAGAAGAATCACTAAGTTCTGGATGATAATTCTTTACTATTTCACTCTGTGGTAACCTTTTTTCATAATAAAGGAAACATAGTTCATAAGCTAAATCTTGATTACCATAGTATGGTATATCCGTATTTCCTGCATAACTCCAAAAATAATCAAAATCAATACCTGTTTTAATACCTTTCTGTAAGTCACTTAAGTGCATTCTTATTTTTTGCATTAATAGAGTAAATTGATGTGCTGAAAAGCCAAATTTCTTTTCGATCTTTGTTTGAGGTACCTTATCTTTATACATCATCTTTAATATTTCACGATCTTCTAAAATAAAATATTTAAGATATGGTTTAATATCAATTTTATATATTACATCCCCTTTTATTTCATTATTTAAATATTTCTTTATTGTAACAATACTTTTATATAATCTCTTTCTAGCAATTGGTTCTCTTATTTCATACTTTAAAGCAATATCTGAAATTTTTAAGAACTCTTCTCCATATAAACCATAAGCATCAATCACTATATTTTTATCTTCCTTACTTAATGGAAGCCTTTTATTTCTTAAAACACTTTCAAGTTCGCATCTGTCAATAAAGTCAATCGCCGTCTTAAGTAAACCTATTTTATGGGCTGCTACATGTTCTTTAGCATGTCTAACATAAGAACCAACATTTCTGCTCACTCCAATTATTGGACCAATATCAATCGGATAATGTTTCTTACCTGTTTCATTATATGAATTCTTTATTCCATAATAAAGAGAAAGAATAAGTTTTTCCCTTTCAGTTAAGACATTTACTGAAGGGTGCTCATTTATAGCTTCTATAACATCATCTTTAGTTATTTCAACTTGTTCAATCGATAACTTATTAGCAAGATTATAAAGTCTTCTAACATAATTGCGAACTACTTCTAAATCAACTCCTGTAATCAAAGAAGTTTCATTCGTATTTCTTACTCTTATAAATACCTCCAAAACAGATTTTACATCTTCACCATATTTGGCACTACTTAAAACACTTTTTAAAAACTCCTCAGAATAATTCTTTTGTGTACTTGTTATACCAAAGCGATAATAGTCCATTACTGAGACTGCATATTTAACTAATTCAGCTACACGTCTAGGAGTAAAGTCTTCGTCATTCTCATACTTTAAAGAAATACTTTCATAAGTCATATCTTCAAGGAAGAACATTTTTGCAACACTTAAATGTGGTTCGCCTAAAGGTAAATTATCATCCATTAAAACTTCACGATAAATTTTCTTATCAAAGTAATATTGCCCAATTCCTAAATAAGTATTTATAGCAGTGTTTTTTGATCTTCTAAAATCTCTTTCTGTTATATCTTCATCTTCATTCAAATAAAGAGACATTTCTCTTATCGTCATACGAGACGTAAACACTCCATAGTATAGATCAAGTAAATTAATTTCACGTTCCTCTAAAGTCTCTAAAAGTTCATCTCTAACTGATACATATTTTTCCTTTGTAAAATTATCATTTTTGTAATCCTCAACATTAAATAAAATCAAGAATAATTTATTGATAGCAGAACGATTAGGATTTACTTCTGATTCATCTATACTTTTATCTTTTTTAAAAACATAATAATTCAAAAAATCCTTCTGTTTTTCTGTGAATAAATCTTGATTCTCTAAAAATATAGGATAGAGATGAGACAAGGATATGTCATGAACCCTATATCCATAAAGTGAATAATTCACATCTCTTTCAATATATTCTTTATTTTGAATATTTTTTCTTTGTGGGTATGCAACATCAGGTTGATAGCAATTGGGAATGCCATAAAACTTCTTTACAATACCCAATAAATAATCATTTACAGGCACATGATTTTCATCAAGTAGTTTAAGTACATCATCAAGTGTCTTATCATTAAAGTACTCACGTATAATCTCTTTATAATCAAAAAACTCAGTAATATCAGAGTCTATTTCTAAATTATATATTTTATTTTTATAATGTCCAAATAAATTATTTTTAAATAAATAAAAGTGTGGATCAGAATAGCTATCATGAATAAGCTTTTTTATTTTTTCAAAGCATGCCTCAACATATGATTTATCTTCATCTATTTCTAATGCAACATAATCAGGATCGAACTCCATTTTACCAAGTAATATTTCATTTAAAATAAATTGATCTTTTTCCTTAAAATTATCTTTTAAGAAAAAATACATTATATAGTTCTCTATTTGGCAAGGTTCTACTTTTATTTTATCGTAATTATAATTTTTTTTAACTTCATCTAGATATTCTTTTTTTAAATAACCATCATCAGTAAACATTTTCCTAACAGTACTTTTTATACTTCCTTCAACTTGACGTACTCTTTCTTTAGTAATACCTAAGTATTCACTCATTTCTTCTAGTGTTTTCGTTCTTTTATTTAATACACGATGATACAGTATTAAATATTCATAATCGGACAGTTTAATCTTTAACGTTTTTAAGATTTCTTCAACAACTATTTTATTAAGCAAATCATCAATAGAAGTATTTTCCCCTGTAATAAAATCTCCTAAAGTATCTTTATCTGCATCAGAGCTATCAACCGGAGCATCTAACCATGCAGCTTCAAATTTATAGTCTTCTTCTATCTTGCTTAAAGTAAGATCACTTATTTTAAGTATTCTACAAATTTCACTTCTAGATGGTACTTCTTCTCCAGTTTTTTCATATTTATTCATAAATTTTTTATATCTTGTCATAGCCTCTTCAAGATACGCAGGTCTTCTTATAAGTCTTTGATTGTTATAACGATAATAACTTATTTCTTTTTGTATTTGATATTCAGCATGAGTAGAAAAAGCAGTACCTCTATTAATATCGAAAGTTTCAACAGCTTTAATAAGACCAATAATACCCGATTGTATATAATCAAGTTTCTCTTCTGCACGTAAGACATTCCCTAGCCCAAAAACTTTTGAAATTACCAAATTAATATTTTTATTAACTATTAAATCTTTAATCTCGGCATTACCACTAAAATACTCCTGTAACATTTCATCATTTTCTTCACGAGTAGCAGTTTTATATCTTTTAATGATTCTTAAGAAATCATTTAAACAACTATCTGATAAAAAATCATCATAATCAATATTTTGTACGTCTGAATTAAATTTATCCATAGACATTTCTCCAATTGTTTGTATTTTACCAAATAAATACTCAATTGTCTTTAAAATTTATGAAAAAAGAATTAACATCTATAATGTTAATTCCTTTTTCTTTATACATTCATGATTTATTTTACCTGTACCTAAATAGTTTAAATCAACTCCTAAAGTTGTTTCTAACCAGTTTAGATATTCCCTAACATATCTATCAATATCGACATTCTCATATTCCCCAGTCTTATGAGCAAAATCAAGATTTAAATGTTGAAAAAAATTTAAATATATTCCATCAGGATCATTCATACGTACATTTTGTTTTAATTTTCTAATATCTAAATCAAATATTTTTCTTTCCATTCTTGTAACTGAAGTCATCTCTGATAAATCTGTTAAATATGGATCTTCTAAACCACTTAAATCAATTACATCAGAAATATACTTGCGTATTCCCATTCTTTTATTAATAAGTCTCTCCATTTCAAGAGCATCAACAACTGTTACATCTGACATAGACACATTAGTATAATTTTCTCCAAATATTTGTAACTTATCCCGATTAGTAGTTTGATTTAATAACTTAATCTTTATTTCATCATTTATTTCTTCATAATCAGAAAATTGGTCTACTGTTGGATAAACACCAAATTTAGATGCAAAATTTATATGACTCCAAGTTAACTTATCGGCAGTTCCATAACCACCTGTATAAATATACTCACCATCTCTAGTAATATCATTAATTCTAATAGGAAATGGCCTTATAACCATATCAGCATAAAGAAGTCTTCTTGGAGAAACACCTGCCTCTTGAAGCATATTAGAAACTGAAATATTTCTTGAAGTCACATTAGGATGTTCTCCACTAAAATTTAATGATAAATCACATCCTTGAGCTCCCTCGAACAAAACTGTTTCATCTTTACTATCTAAATGTTTATATAATAAATCTAACCAATCTGCATTTTTTAAAACTACCGCATTTTTATACCCTTTAAAAAATTCAAGTTCAGGATTTCTTATTATCTTATCTTGGTTACATGCAGCACACCCATGATAAGTTGAACCACTTTTAATAATTCTCTTTTCCCGCATTTTATGCTCTTCAGTTACTAAAGGAACTAGTTCATGAACATATATCTTGCGGTTACCTAAGAAGTGTTCATGTTCATCATATTCACGCTTAAATTCTTCCATATCAATTACTGAACTAGGACCAATAAATAATTCAACGTCTCTATTTACTGAAGCAACGGGAATGTTTCTAAAAAGGTGAGATACTCCATATTCATCGACAAATGTATGCCCTGCATTAGGCATCGAGTTTGTAAGACTTGCTCCAACCGAATATATGGGATTAGTAGCAATCTCACCACACACCTTCGCCTTACCACAAGACCCCGCTTCTCCATCAAAAACACATATTATATTATTATTAACCATAAACCCTCCCAAGATTTAAATATTATCCCAAATCCTTTTATATTGTTTAATTTGACTCTCTAAACTAATTTGTGCAGCTGGATGAAAGACTGGAACAATTATATAGTTATCTAACTTTATAATTGGATACTTCTCAATTGATTTAGTTAGATTAGATTCTAAAGGAAACCCATATATCTTAGACAAAGCTAAAAGTGGGTAATACCCAAGAGTAACTATAACTTTTGGTTCAACTATTTCAATTTGTCTTCTTAAAAAACTAGAACATGCACATGTCGAATATTTTAAATCTATATTATTACCACGATAATTTGTGCCATTTCTTGCACACATTATGGCATTAGTTATAAATATCCTACTTTCATCCATTTCTTTATTAGTCATTTTTAAAAACTTAAATAGATTCTTCTTAGTTAAACTTTTCTCTTCATCAATTAAATATTCCCAACTCTCACCATTTTTATATCTTTTATATAATATTTCCATATCTTTATATGGTCCCCAATCTTGACCAATAATCATTACATCAGCATCTAAGTGATTTAACCAATCAGTCCAAATGGAAGGAACTAAAAAAGCCATATCAGTAGAATAAAAGTTAATCAAAGATTTACTCTGTAAATGCAAACACTTATCACATTTACTTATATCTCTTACTAAAGATTTAAATTCATCACTTTTCATCTAGTACACTTTCATCTAATTCAATAAATCCGCCTCTACTCCAAAGCCATAAAGGTGTATGAATATCTATTGGCTTATAAGGTGTCCCCTTAAGTGCATTCTTCCATGCTTCAATTACTAATTCTTGAACATCACTTCTATTCATTTCATCATCACTTATAAGACCGAGCTTATGAGTAGCCTTAATTACATGTGTATCAGGCGCAACCGTTAAACATTCAGGATTAACATAAACAGTATCTGTATATTGCATTATTACATAAAGCCAATAATTTACAAGTTTAGTTCCACTTAAATAAGGAAATGCTTTTTTATATTTCAAGATAAAATCTCGTATTTTATTAACGTCATTACCTTCGCTTTTAAAAAGAATACGTATATCGCCATCAAATAAATCAGTTATTGTTTGACATAATTTAATCCATATTTCAGTCTGTTTATTTTTTTGTAAGGCAACTTTATATTTCACTAAAGCACTCTGTACTTCTTCAAAACTTCTTTTTAAAACTTCTTCCGGCTTAAAAAGAAATGATGTTTCTGGATCATGCGCCGTTTTATTGGCTCCTTCCCATAAAGTATAAGAATTCCTTTGATAATTTAATGCCATAGGTAACGTGAAATATAAATAATTTTCTAAAGAGGATTTAGAATAATGAGGATTTTCATCCTCTGGCATTACTTCTCCACCCAACATACCTTTTTTATGCATTGCCATTAATATCTCGCATTTCTTTATAATATCCATAACATATCACCTAACAACATTATAGCATAAAAATAAGTGCATATATGCACTTACTTAACGTAATTCTTTTTTTGAATTCACTGGTACCTCATAAACTTTATCAGATGTAGCAATATAATCAAGTAACTCATCAAAAGTTAAATAATCAGGAATATCAAGAAGCTCATAAAGAGTCTCACCAGGAGCCATACAAGCTGTATATCTTCCTATTAATCTTTCAAAAGAATCAAATTTATAAATACCTTCACTATTAGAAAATGGAACACCCATTAAACAAGCATTTTCAAATTCATCCAAATAAACAACAAATGTTTTAAATTGAACTTTAGAGTTACTATCTAGACTTTGATTAACAAATACTGTTGCTTGATATCCAAGTCTTTTTAAAGTAGTTAAAATAAACTTAGCAAATTCTATATTAGTACCATAAGATTTAGAAAGCGTTTCTTCAAACGGAGATACACGATATCTTCTTTCAATATCATATGGATTTTTATGAAGTTCATTCTTTTCATCAAACCAACCATATGCAAAATTAGAATTCATATAATCTAGTATATCTTGAGGAGTTTTTACATGTTTATAAGAAGCGGCAGACATCTTTACTCCTAAATCAGAGCCACAATAATTTACAGTTCTAACTATTAAAAATTTTTCTATCATTTTTCTATATTCTGGATTTCTTAAAAGTAAATCAAAATTATATCTATTTTTTAAAGGCATCTTCTTCTTTTCCATCTTTTCAACAGCTAAAGGTGATTCATAAACATTAAAATCATTATTTAAAACTGTATAATCATCTTCTGTTGCAGGAATCTTAGGTACTTTTGACGATAGCAAATAATTAACCATAAAATAACTAAGTAAATATCCTGAATATCTAGGAGAACCAATTGTATGTTGACCATTACCCTCATTATAAAGATAAGCTATATTTGGTATTTCTTTTCTACGCCCTACAATTCTTCTTAAAAAAGCACTTTTACTCTTTTCCTTACTATTTTGTAATGCACTTCTTTCACCCGATAAAGTCTGTGCAATTCCCTCATCTAACCACAAAGGACGTTCAAAACTATCAGCATAAATTGATGCATATATAATATGACTATACTGATGAACTATTTTATTAACAACACTAGTTAAATTCTTGTTATTAAGCATTTGTTTAACGTATACACCAATTCCCTTATTGGAGTAAGATCCTTCAGCATATTCTTCATACTTCTTCTTAGTCTTCTTAGCTTCATCCTTTAAATCTTCTAAATCAGCAAATAAAGTAACTTTTACCGGTCTATAGTCTGATACATTAAAAAAACTTCGAACTAAACTTGCTTTTTCCGAAACCATTTCCAATATACTTTCTAAATATGGTCTAAATTCGTCACTACCCTGTATAGTGAAATATTCATTACTTATATTTGCCATATAATTCACCTATTATAATTATAACAAATAAAAGAGAATAAATCTCACTTTATTCTCATATTTAGCAATTTTTTTACTCTTTTTTTAAATTTTACTCTTGCAGAAGTAACCTTATAAGTTCTAAGTTCTTTCATAAATACATCATATAGTGAATTAAACTCTTGTAATATACCTGCATATTCTTCTTCTGTAATAAGTTCTTTTTTCAAATAGTCGTATAGTCTTTTATTAACAAAATCTTTTAAAAATTTAGATATTTTAATAAAACTTTTAGTATCAATCCCATGTCCTTCAACATATTGTTTATAAGCCTTATCAATTTTTGTTAGCAACTCCAAATAAGCACTTTTATACTCATACTTATCAAATTCATCCATTACAGCAATTGGATTTCTAATACTTTCAGAAATAAATATATTATTTGGTAAGACAGAAGATTTTTTACCTATCCTACTTGCTTCAAGTAAACCTTTATTATGTAAATAATTCTTATCCATCCAGTTATCACTTGATAAACTAAATGCTGAAACAAACATTTGAAAGAATGTAAGTAAATCATCTGTAGGAGAAAGAAAGTATTTATCATCATTATGATCATAATATCTAAATAAATCATCTATTATAAAGTCTGGCTCATTTCTCTTTTTTACAACAGCTACAGCTAGTAATTGTGCTAAACTATCTGCCATATAATACCCTGGTGTATATTCATGTCCATCTGTATCACATTTAAAAAAACCTGAATAATTAGAAACATCATATATATCTGCATCTAAAAAGGCATTTCTTTTAAAATAAGAGCCATATACGTTATTAAAAATAACCATTAAAGCATGCCACAATTCATGTGAGAAAATAACTTCTATATATTTTATATCTCCATTATATTCACTAGTTCCATACATTTTGATATCTGTTAAACCATCACTTGAAAACCTTGTATGTCCATGAACTTTCTCATTTAAATCTTCATCTTTATAATTCCAATCTCGTATTTCTAGTGACTTTATTCTATCTAACACTTTTTCATTAAATAATTCTGTAATCATTCTATCAGAATCTCCAAATAGCATACTGATATTATCGCCTAATATTTGTTGAAAAAGCGTATAATCTTTATTAGTCGAAACATTTATAGTATCCATAATAATCCCCCTTAAAAAAATAATACACCTATTATAGCATATTTTTTATTTTTGTGCTTGAATCCATTTTATATCTTCAATAGCTTTATCAACATTGAAGAATCCATTACCTACTGGATAATACACCGAGTAAAAATCAAATTCTTCTCCATTGATGTTTTTTACAAACTTTTTCTTTCGAACATTAGATACACTTATGCGTTCATCTAGCATTATTGAACTTACCTGATTGCCAAATAATACAATGGCCTTTGGTTTAATAATATTAAACTCATATTCTAAGTATTTTTTATATTCTAAGAATACTGAATCTGGAAGTGGTCTTGCATCTACTTGTGTACACTTTCCTAAGTTAGTTATAAAAAATTTATGTTTTTTTACATTGTCATATACAAGGCGAGAAAAATCATAATCCCATTCAGATCCTTTTTTTTCGCGTATACTTGCATATATATCATCATCTAATAAATCTAAGTCATGAAAAAGTGTCCATATATTTTTAGTGCCTATCCAAGGATGTTTTGGACCCTTCCAGCTTTTATCAGCAGCTATATTTCTTCTCGTTGGATTCATAAAAACAAAACAAATATCAGGGTGATCTTCACATCCACCATTGTAGATTGAATCAAGTTCTTTATCACCATATTTTTTCTGTAAACGATCATATACTTTATATAAATCATCCATTATTTTATATTTCATAATACCACCTACCTAAATTATATCATAAAAAAAGATTACATATTTTTTAAAGTAATCTTTTCATCTCTTTCGTATTTTATTTCTCCCACTAATATCTTATATAGTAACTTGAATGCTCCATCAAATGACACATCATAACCTGTTACAAACTCGTCAACTTTCATTCCTTGAGTTTTAACATAAAAATCATCTAATTTAAGATGGTCTTCAATACTCCATATTATGCGAAAATGTGTATAACAACTTATAAGTTCAATTATATAATGAAGTATTTGCGATAATCCATCCATTCTATTCTCAACTTGATTCTTATCTAAAGCAGCCATTATATCAAAAAGACTTGATTCATCGCTTAACCCCAACGCTTTTCTATATATAAAAACTTTATCAAGTAAATAAACTCTTAAAGCCTCTAATTCCATTTTTAATCTGTCTTCATTACTTGTTAGTTCTTCATAACCATTTTCCCTTAAAAAATTGGCTATTTTATATCGAATATCTTCTGTTTCAATATTAATCTCTGTTATTACCTCGTCCATAAAGCACCTCACAAAATCATATTCTAACATAAGATTAAATAATCCACAATAAAAAGGATACCAAGTATCCTTTTATCTTCCTCTTTCACCCTTTTTTGGTGGAGGTAATACTTCTTCAGCGTAGTAAGAAGCAATTACATTTAAGTCTTCTGGTCCATAGTTAGTCAAATATGGAATTAAGTAACCCATAGTGAACTCTTTACCAGTTACTTTTATACCATCTTCATGTAAAACAAATAATGAATCACACTTATAAGCATTAAATAAATCATAATATAAGAAATAATCTAGTACAGTATAATCAGTTCCAGCTACTTGTAAATCTAAAATGCTTGTATCATCTACATAACGAGAATACATGTATTTATTAGAATCTCTAAATCTTGGATTATATTGAATATCTAAATATGTTACTGTAGGCTGAATAGTTTCTTCTGGAACTTCTTCTTTCTCTTTTATTTCCCCATCTTTAGATGCTACAATTTCTGCTCCCCTATCTGGAGTTCCAAATGGTTTGACACCAGTTTCTATTGATGTACCATCCATTTCATATTTGTCCAAGTTTCTCAATACATCTAAAAGTTTTGAGTTTTCTTCTTTTGTTCCTTTATAATCAGTTAAACCAAAATGAGCTGCTATAGCTGAAATATTATCCGGGCTAGTAATATTACCACCACTCATTAATGCTTCAATCAAATCATTTCCACGATATGAAACATCTCTTAAGTCTGGAATTAAAACATCATCTTCTGTTATATAATCTAAGCAGTAAGACTCTGGGTTTACTCTTGCAGCCTTTTTGCCAGTATCAGCAGGCTTGCTTTCTTTTTTATTAGTACTTTCATCAGGGGCAAGATCTCCTTTAGCTGATGCAAATCCTTCAACATTTCCTTTATCACCAATATTAAACGTTCTTACTTTACTCTGATCATATTTAGGTTCAGCTTTTCTAGATATATCAAGTATATCTAAGCTAGATAAATCTTTATTTCCAGTTACAGGAGTTTGATATGCCTGCATTTGCTTTTCTCTTTCTTCAGCAGCTTCAATAGCTTTTATAGCTAAATCAATCGAGTCAGAAAAAGTTTTTAAACTCTCTCCACTAGTAGATTTTACCTCATCTTCTCGAGTTTGAGACCCTTGTTCTTCCTTTTCTTCTTCACCATATAAACTACCAAATTGTTCTTTAGCTTTTATTTCTTGATATTCTTGTAAAGCATCATTATATTTTGCAACATCTTCAGGATTAGCACCATTTAATACACTAAATAAAGATGCACCCAACTGACTTGTATAGTCTTTACTAGCAAAAGTCTCATCTCTACTTATTGCATCTTTACCAGTTAAAGTTTCTAATGCACGGTCCATATCCTCTTCAGTTCTATAGTTTGAAGGGAAATTATTACCTCTACTAATTATTTCTTCTAACTCAGCTTTTCTTTCCTCAATTTTTCTTTTAGCATCTAAATTAGCTTGCTCGACTCTCGAATCAATTATAGAAGGTTTTAAAACACCATTTTCGCGATCTCTTAATACTTGTTCATAATCTTCTTTACTTTTCTTTGCTAATTCTTCAAGTCTTTTTTCTTCCTCTGATTTTTCTAAAACATATGGATTTTCTTGAGGTTTCTTTTCTTCTAAAGCTTGGTCTATCTGACGACTCATAAACAATGCCTCAACATCTAATTCCTTACCAAAAATATTTTCAACTTCTTCATTAATTGAACTATATCTTAAACAATCAGCTATATTAACATTCCATTCTTGAAGTTTTGATTTTGTCATATCAACTAAGTGTTCCATTACAAAGTCATAGTCTTCTTCAAGTACACGTGCTAAGATATTTCTAAGTGCCACATATTTATTTTTAGTATTATTGAAGTAATCACGAGATAAACTTCCATCGGGCATCATGATATCATTTTTTTCAATAAGAACAGTCACTACTGTTTTAATTGCTTCATATACTGCATTTGCAACCAAAGATGGAGCAGTAATTCCATCACTTCTAACTTGTTCATAACCATACCAAGAACCAGTTATCTTATACATTGGATGAACTTCCATCGTGCTACTAGATAATACATCATCCATATCATCTAAAAATTTTAACATATTAGGTAAATCAGCAGATTTACATCTCAATTTAATTGGTGCACTATAACCTAGACAGACAAATCTTGTTGAAGGAGTAACTATTCTAAATTCCTTCAATCCTTCTTTACGCATTCCTTCATATAAAGTTTTTAAAACATAAATAAAATTTTCTGGTAAAGTTTTTATAATAAATTCATGTTCCATCTCTTTATAGTCATTATCTTGATTAATTCCCGATTGATCATAAACAACTTGTCCACATTCAAATATTTGCTTTCTTATCTTACGATAGAATATACCACCCATTTTAACCTGGTCAGCTTTATCTAATTTCAAAAATTCAGACTTACCATGACACTTATCAAAACACATATTAAGCATCATCAAGTTCATAAACTTTTCATTATCATCAGGATCTACCTTACCTGCACAAGCAGAATCAGTTTCTATACAAGCCATAAGAGAAGTTTTCTGATTATAAAAAGGACTATCAGATTTAATATATCCCTCAACCAAAGAACTAATTAATTCTTCATTTATAACCACTTTCGTATTATTTCTAAATTCATTCAATTCCATATAATCACCTAGATTACCTTATTATAAGATTATTATATCATTAATTAATTAATATTAAAAGAAAAAAAGAGTTTAATTATAAACTCTTTTATTTAAATCAAGTCCTAACAATTGTAATTTAATTGTAATCTGCTTAATCTCATTATCTTTTAAGCCAAATTCTTTTAATTTTTTTCTATTTAAAACCCAAAGATTCTCGATTGTAACTATTTCATTTTTCTTAAGTATTTCAACAATCTGTTTATCTAAATCTAATATTCCAATATCTTTTTCTATATAAATATTTTTCTTATGCATAGTTACACCGTCCCCAAAATTAATTTCAATAATATTATATCACACTTTTCATAATCAAGGTAAGAAAAAAAGTAAGAAAAATTTTCTTACTTAATTTTAAGCTGTTCAAATGAAGATGTATCAAATATAGCTCTACTAGTAACATCTCCTAAAGCATTTTGAACATTTAAAGCTGTATTTTTAACAATTGCTTCATAGCTTGATACTAATGCTTCCATTCCCTTTTGATCATAAGCATGTGTTATTTCATTTAGTGCTGCAACATTTAAAGATTTTGAA
Organism: uncultured Muribaculaceae bacterium; assembly: GCA_964458035.1. Taxonomy (GTDB): domain Bacteria; phylum Bacillota_I; class Bacilli_A; order RF39; family UBA660; genus CAG-582. The sequence goes on from CAYWFZ010000002.1 coordinate 46,575, forward strand.
TCCATTAAGGCCTTCAACGCATAGGCGGCAAAAAGTGGTGTGACTTCTCCCTTTGCATTGCCATTAACAATATCAAGTATATGTTCTGTTTCTTCGGGATATTTACTTACTAATTCTTTTCCATATACACTTAGTCTGCTAAATGATCCGCCTAAAAGTTCTTCTTTGCGAACAATTTGGCTATTAAGTGCTCTAACTTCTTCTTCTATTTTGTGTTTGACATCCCTTATATCAAAGCTCTTTCTACGCATCGAAACTTTAACAAAATTAACAACCCTTTGCTCAACCGATTCATCGATATTAGCAGTTGGTGAAACAAATTGTTCGGCAAATCCACGAAGTCCAACACTTTCAAGTTCTTCAAGAATCCTACCAAACTTTTGCTTAACCCCACTTATTTTTTCTAGTTCTGCTTCATCTCTTTCAATACTGCTCTCTAAAGAATCTATTTCTCTACTGTTCTTTATACTACTTAAAAAGTTTTTATTTAAATCACTCAGACGAAGTTTATCCCTTGAAAGTCTATCACGCACAATAACTTCTTTATCATTTTCCGATGTACCAATAATAAACACAGCATCCATAAACTCTCTTACTAAATTTTCATTATCTTTAATAATATCTAAATACTCTAAAAATCTTTCGTCTGTGCGAATCTTTTCCTCATTATCAACGGTGTAGTGCTTCTTTCTATTGAAAAACACCGTAAGTTCATGAGTTAAATCTGGTTGCTTTTTTAAATCATATATCAAATCTACTGCTGTCTTCTCATTGCCATTAATATTAAACTCTTTAACATAATCGACATTTGCTTGATCTAATACACTTGAGCATATCGCGATTATTTGACTAGCACTATTAAGATTATTATTCATAAATTGAACATAATGATCAAAATTACGCATCGTTATAGCTTTTCTAATCTCAGTATATCTATTGAATGTTACAGTAAATGCCTTTAATTTTACCTTTTCGAATTCACTTAATTCTTCACCAGATAATAATTTTTCTTCTAAAGCTCCCATTCTATTTTTTAAATCCATTAACTTGTTATCAATAAAAGGCACTAAATTATCTATGGATTTATCATTATCATAACATTGCTTTAGCAATCTAAATTCAGCAATGTACTTTAAGGTTTTTAAAAGATCAATTAATACCTGTTTATCTTTAGGAGATACATTATCAATCCCAATTGATTTAATAGATTGAAGTAATTCACGATAAGAACCAATACTAGCCATTTTCGTCCTCTCCCTCATCTAAATCAAGGTCGACTTCATCATGACTTTCTAATGAAGCAATAAGTTCATCCATTTCTTCTAATACTTCAAATGTTTCTGTCATTTCACTGTTATCTTCCATAACCGTCACCTATTATAATTCTACCATATATAAACAAATTTAAACATAAAAAAAGCCATTAACTTTACATTAACGACTTTGCCCCTTTTCTTGAGCATTTTTTATGACTATTTCTATTTTTTCTAAAATAAGTGCACACATCTTTCCATTTGGTCCAGCATCACATTTATATTCATTCACTACACTTTTAATACATTCAGCTGAAACTTCATCTAACATCTTATCATTAAGAAGTGGTAAAAGGTAAGAATAATCACCCATATCAAATATTGCATGAATAAACATCTTTAAGAATAAACCGCCCTCATCATACGCCATAAAATCTGAAAAATGAATATAACCATAAGAGAATAATTTCAATATAATATCTTTTGTTAGTACATCATTAAACATCGGTTCATTATCAAATAAAGAATAAATATTTGAAACAATAAAATCCATTATTTCATCAATACAGATTAAAGATTCATATGAAACCTTCCCTTTAGCCGAAATAATATCTTGAATTAATACAAGAAGAAGAGCATATTCTTCACCATTTGCTTTACTTAAATTCCCAAATAAAGTATTAATAATATCATAAAAAGCCTCATCATTAATGTTCTTTTTAAGTAAAGCAATACTAAGAAGTACAAAAAAACATCTACGAGTTAAAAATATTTTATATATTGGTGTATTTAAATAATACTCATCACAATTGATAAACTCTTCTAAATAAACCATAAATTCATCATCATCAATATTATGTTTAAAAAAAGAATCTAAATTTTCGGAAATAGATATATTAATATCAATACTTCTATTATTAATCGCGGACTTTAATAACATTATATCAGTATCTGTTACATTATCAGCCATAATAATACGTTTAAGATTAACTAATGCATCAAAATCCATATTAACCCCTTCTTCGTAGGGCATATTATAGTATTCTTTTGTCAATTTGTCAAAGTAATCATTTACTTTACTTGAAAAAAATACTATAATTTTATTATAGGAGGATGTGTATTATGGATAATATTACAAATCTTGTTGAAGAAGCTTTCACTACTATTGAAGAGTTTGAAAAGTTTATGTATACAAATCATTTAGAAAAATATATTACAACAAAAGAATTTGCCGCATCTATGTTAGCCAAAATATCATATGTTGAATCTATGACTAGAATTGGCGCAATTACAGAAGAAAACTTAAATGATGCAATCGGACATTTAAATTCAGTAATAAATAAAGTAGCAGAAATAAAAGCAGCTTTTACAAATGGACATAATATTGAGTTAATTGTTGACGATGATGGCAATTATGTTGCAAAAGAGATTGATGAAAAAGAAACCTTAACAAGTTTTTCAGATTATCAACCAATTGAATCATCTGCTGTAAAAATAACAAATTATAATCCAGAAGTTACACCAATAAATCAACCTTTAGGTGAAGAAATAGTTACACCTATTGTTATTGAAGATGTAAAAGATGGTGAAGATGTTTTAAATAGTGGACAAAATCATGCAACAATACCAGAAATACTTGATGATACTAATGTTCCCGCACAAGAAACACCAAAAGAAGAAAACTTTTCTGATGCACTTGATATAAAAGCAATTGAAGATTTTATTAATCAAGGTGGCGTAAACGGAATAGAATCTCAAGAACCTAGTTCAGGATTAACATTATAAAAAAAGGATTTATAAAAATCCTTTTTATTTTGTCTCTTTTTTCATATTTTCAAGTATTTTAATCTCATTCAAATATAATTCATAATTTTGCTTACTTTTCTTAGCAATTACTTGTAAAATCATTCCTGTAATCCAAAGTAATATAGCAATAGTTACTAAAAAACACGAAAATATTAAACTTGGAAATTTAAGTACTACCCCTGTATCAAAATAATCAACAAATGGTGGTATTCCAATAATTATACCGATAATTAAAAGAATAGATGCAAATATATTAAAGAAAAGTGCTGGGCGATATTCTTTAAATAAAGAACCAATTGTCTTTAAAACTTTAAATCCATCCGAAATAGTATTTAATTTAGAAACACTTCCATCTGGTCTATCACGATATTGAACAGGTACTTCAACTAACTTATAGTTTTTATCAACAGCATGAATCGTCATTTCTGTTTCTATTTCAAAGCCCTTTGATAATACTGGGAACCCCTTAACAAAGTCTTTTGAAAATGCACGATATCCAGTCATTATATCTTTGACATTATTTTTGAATATAAAATTAATTAATTTTCTAACTAAGACATTACCAAAATTATGAAACATTCTTTTGTTTTCTTGAAAATAAGTACTAGATAACCTATCTCCAATAACCATATCAGCTTTACCATTTAAAACTAAATCACACATTTCACGAGCTGATTCAGCTGGATAAGTATCATCACCATCAATCATAAGATAACAGTCGGCTTCAATCTCTCTAAACATACTTCTTATTACATTACCTTTACCTTGACGATACTCGTATCTTACTTCTGCTCCAGCAGAACTAGCAATTTCATCCGTTCCATCATTAGAATTATTATCATAAACATATATTGTTGCTTCAGGTAAAGCTTTCTTATAATCTTTTACTACTTTTTCAATTGTTTTTGATTCATTATAACAAGGAATCAATACAGCTATACTACTTTTTTTCAACATTTTCACCTCTTACATAATTTAATAATAACACAGTTAGAACTGGAAGTGCAAAAATATATGGCATTGTATATCTAAAATATGTATTAGCTGGTCCTATGAAACAGAATATAAGTGTTCCAATTAAAGGCAATAAACTTATTAAATACTTCTTATTTTTAGAGTTAATTACATAGACGACTAATATAAGAACAAACCATGTATTTAAAGCAATATTCGATATAGCCCCTATTATAGGTATATAAGGGAAAAAGTTAGCATACCCATCTAGAATCCCTCTTAAGAAAGATAACTTATTATAATGGTAATCAAGTAAATTATTCTCATTTACTCTTGTCGTATATTTGGTATATATATACCAATTGTGCTCATCAGGATAGAAAAATCCAAATGTATTATTTAAAGTTGCATCTATATAAACATCAGGATACTTTTTTAATCCCTTAAACCAAACTTTAAAATATTCACCTAAATCTTCGTCGGTTGTATATTTATTATATTCATTCTTAACTGCATCTGCTAACTTTGGATTATATCTTTCGGCAAGCGTCGAATAATTTAAAATCTTATCAATTCGCCTAATATCCTCTTCAGTATAAAAATTAGGATGTTCTTTTACTAATCTTGCAGTCTGTTGAAAAGGTACACTTAACATCTCTCTTTTAGATCCATCGCTTATTCCAAGAGATGGAACAAGTATATTATCAAAAGCATAAATAGAAATAAAGAACGCTAAAAAGCAAGACAATAACTTAATAAAGTTCTTCTTAGAATAAAACATAAGAGGAATCATCGTTAAAAGAATTACATATACACCATTATGTCTAAAAAGACTTGCAAATAGCATTACAAAGTATAACTTAGTTAGATATGAGTAACTTAAATCCTCATTTCTTTTTTTCTTTAATACATCAAACACAAATAAAACAAATAGAATAATAAATGCCGTATAAAGAGTATCTTTAACTGCTGAAACTGAATATATTAAGTACATTGGAACAACTAAATACATTAAAAGTACTACCAGCCTACTTTTACTCTTTATTCCACTTTTATGCATATATTTAATTGTATAAGCAAATACTCCCGAATAAATAAGTGATTGAATTAAAGTATACAAAAATAACCCAAAATTATCATTAATTAAAAATCTACCTATATCAATACAAAAGCCAATCATATATGTTTGAAAAACCGGATGATGAGCTGTCATTAATACATTTGGATCTCTTTGAATAACCCAATCTATATATTTAGTATGTTCATTATAATACATCTTTATCTGAAATGATGGATCAGGAGATAATACAATTGGATAAAAAGCTATAATATAAATAAGTACAACAAAGAATATAGTTACAAAAGATGTTCTAAATGGATACTTTTCAAAATAATCCAAGTATTTGCATATATATTTATTCTTAAACTTAATATCTTTATTTTTATACTTTTCTATTAAATCATCTAACATTGAAAATAAATGTATAAAAAGATAACTATACCCTACTAGCTTAGCTATACTAAGTAATATTGTTGCAAAATTTAAAAATATTAATTTATAACTTCCATAAGTTTCATAGCCTTCCCCAATTATCATAAACAAAGCAAAAAGAATCGATAATGCCCACTTAAGCTTAGTAACTTTATGAAATTTATAATGTGTAAAAAAGTAAAAACACACAAGTGTCACGATAGATAAAGCAAAAAACTTTGTCTCATATAAAACAGATATTTTTAAAGTACTTAAATCACTTAATAAATTAACATTTAGTAACAATGCAACACCTATTAATACAGAGAACAAAAATACTCCTATCTTTTTTTTCATGATTTGCCTCCACTTCTATTGTTAAGTATACTATTAAAACCTCTATAAAACAATACTTATGAATTTGCAAAAAAATAAAAAATATGGTATTATCATACGCATGAAAAGGGGATTAATATGGAAATTTATAAGATAAATAATATAAATAACTTCTTAAAAGAAGGAAAAACAAATGCTGCCGAAATAATTGGATTAAAAGCAACTATTGAAAATTACATAGCTAACTTCTTTGCTCCAAGTTTAAACATAAGATTAGATATGAATCTTAATGTACTAGTTCAAGGTGAATATAAAGCTGTTTTCTTTGATCAAATGGCTCTACTTCGCCCATTAGCCGAAATGCTAGATATCAATTTAACATATGTTAAACCTGAAGAGTTAATTGACTATTTAACTGTTAGATTACAAAATAAAATAAGTGAATTAAAAAGTATCACAAGAGAAGAAGAACTTATTGTTAAGTTCCCACATATAAGTGGTATATATCATACAAAAAAAGAACATATAGAAACATCCGTTGCTCTTGAACAAGGTTGTAAAACAATTAAACCAGCTTTTGAAGCAGAACGAGTTAAAGCTAAAAATTTAAAGGATGCAGGTATAACAAGAAATGAACACACAAACAACTTAATTGAAGCTTATTCATTTAGTTTAGCGGGATTCTTATACACATACTATTTCGAATTAGAAAGAATCATAAGATATCTTGATTTCTTAAGAAATAATATAAGCCAAGCAATGATGCCAGTATCTTTAACAGACTCTCTTGATGAAAAAAAGATAAATGAATATATAAAAGGCATTAAAGCAAATCAAAAAGAAAGAGGATTAAAATAATCCTCTTTTTCTATTAAAAGAAATCATACATATCTAATTTGCGTCTCTTTAATACCTCTTCATTTGCAGTAATAATAGCTTTTCCTTTACAACAATATACATCATCAATTAAAAATCCTTCTTTTTCACTAAATATTTGAGGATATTTAGATTTATCATGATAAACATCATCACTGATATTTCTTGAACCCTGTAAATAACCAGCAACTAATACTCCACCATCAGTTAAATGTGGTTTTATCTCATCCACCACATATTTTTTAAATGTCTCAAGACGCATTCTAAGCCTTTTTTTATCGATAAATGTTGAAGTAAATTCAAATATGTTAGATAAATACATAAAATAATATTCATCTAAACACTCACCTAAATCCATGACATCTTTATCTAAAAATCTAACATGTAAATTCTCTGTATCGACTAAAGCTTCATCTAAAGCATCTATATAATAACCTAAATAAGAATCCCCATTTCCTACTGTGCTGTTTTGCACTGGGAAATGAAATAAACTATCAAATTGTTGAAATAATATAGAAGACTTTGCATTAGTTATTTTAAGTCCTTGCTTTTGCATTATTTTATAAATAGATTCAAAATAATATAAAGTTTCGGGACTTAAAAAATTTCTACATTCTTTAAAAATATCATAAGAAAGAATTTCATCACCACAATGATCTCCCGCAAGAAATTTTAAAAACATCTCTTTTCCCAAATGTGACTTCCAAAAGGCAAGTTTCAATTCAGCTACTCTTTTTGATAAAACATTAGTGTCAAAACAAGTAATATCACGAGCGCCATTCACGATTAAATCAAGTAAAAAGTCTCCACTACCAGTAACAGTTAAAACGGACTTCCCATTAATATAATCTTGATAACTGTGAAACAGACTACACGCATCTTCTGTATTAAAAGGATAAACTGGTGCAACACCTTCAAATTCTTTTACTCCCTTATAGTCGCCTTCTATTAATTTTATTGACTTTTCTATCTCTTCTTCTACTGTCATAAATGCACCTCACAAATTAATGTATATTCTAAAACAAATAATCTATATAATCAATATAATTTTTTTCTGAAATATCCATTAAAAGCTACCTTAGCATCATTAACAACAATAAAAGAATCTTTATCTAATGATCTAATTAATTTAATACACTCTCTATATCTTTTTTTACTAATACTCAAATAAAGTATTTTTTTATTATCAATAGTTTTAAGAACAGATACCCCAAAATTACTACTTCTAATAGTTAAAATGTCTTTTGTGTCTATTGATGATGAAATAACTTGAATGTTATAAATACCATCTATTAAAATCTCATTTACAAGTGTACCTAAGTAAGTCCCAGTTGCATATCCTAAAGAATAGAATATCGCGATAAGAAAACTATTATCATAATTGACTAAAGCAGCTCTAGCCGCATAAAACCAAATTAGCACCTCAACAAAAGCTATTATCGAAGAAACTACTTTGTTTCCTTTAACGACAAACATTGTTCTTAATGTTCCTAAAGTAACATCTATTATTCTCGATATAAATATATTAAAACAAGCAAGTACCATACCATCACCATTATTATTATGTACCCAAATAAGAAAAATACATATACTATCTTAGGAGGTACGATATGTTATTTGAATTTGATACAAACATCTTTGATATAAAAAATACAAAAGAGATATATGACCCAAAAGAAGGGCTAACTAAAGGAAATATGTTCCCAGATCTTTATAGTCAATATAAAAACTATGAACCAGAGGTATTTATACCAAAAAATGAAAGAGAAGCATTGCTAGACAAAATATATATGTTATGTTTTGCCATAAATGATTTAAATTTATACTTAGATATGCATCCAAATGATGAGCCGGCTTATAATTTATTCAAAAAATATTGCTTAATGTATGAAAAATGTACTCATGAATATGAAAATAAATATCAAGTATTAGAACTTAATCATGATACTTTAGGCACATACACTTGGACAAGTAATCCATGGCCATGGGAGGGACAGAATGTTTAAATATGATAAAAAATTGCCATATCCTATTAATATTAAGAAAAAGGATTTAAAGATGGCTAAAGCTATTTTAACTATGTTAGGTGGTTCTAACTCAGAACTTGCTGCAGCACTAAGATATTACTCACAAAAATTCACTATGCCTGACGAATATGGTTCTGCACTTTTAAATGACATTGCAACAGAAGAATTAGGTCACATTGAAATGATTGCTACAATGGTTACAATGTTGACTAAAGGTGCAACTATCGATGAAATTAAAGAATATGGACTTGAAGACTACTACAGTGAACATGGCTTATCAATTTACCCAGTAAATGCATCGGGTTCTCCATTTACTATAACGTTCGTTGCAGTTACTGGAGACCCTATTGCTGATATAAGTGAAGACATGGCAGCTGAACAAAAAGCAAGAGCAGTATATGAAAATTTAATTGATTTAGCAACAGATAAAGAAGTAATTAATCCACTACTTTTCTTACGTCAGCGAGAGATTGTTCACTTTAATAGATTTAAAGAATTATACGATTTATATAAAGAAATGGGCTATTAAAAGCCCTTTTTCTATTGAATAATAACTTGTTTACATATATAATAAATTAAAAAAATTAAAGGAGAAATTATGGATAGTATTAATAAAGACCCATTTGCAACAGTAATAAACTACAAACCAACAAGTGATGATATAACAGTGTTAGAAGTTATTAATCGTGCCATATGCTATAAAAATGAAAAAAACGAAAAAAACAGAACTTTTTTAAATAGCATCATAGAAAAGAGTAACATTGATGATAACTTAAAGATGCGATTATGTTATATAATTAATTTTCTTTCAATATCATGCAAAGAAACTGATGAATCCTACTCTCTTACACTTGAATCGACGCAAACTGGATTAAGTATATACTTAGTATTTGAATTAAAAAAGAATTGGTCATCTCCAAAAATAAAGTTATCCTGTGAAACAAATGAATTAGAAAGTATTATTGCAGAAATATTCTCTTCCAATGCATCGATTGAAGAATTTACAGATATATGTAACTTTAATCTTCTTTATAACTATGACAAAGATTATACTATTAAAGTAAATTCACTACCAGTTGAAATAAAACTAGAAAAAAATAAAATAAGTATGAAAGAAAAAGAAGCATATAGATTTAATGAAGGTATATTTGATTTGTATCCTGGGAGCCATTCAATAACTCTACATGATATTTATGGTAGTGACAATGAAGAAACACTAATAGCGATAAGAGGAAATTTACTTTTCTTTCTAAGTAATAGTTATGTTAAAAAAAGTGATGTTCCTCCTCAATTAATGAGTTACGATTGTACTAACATAGATGAGGCGAAAGAACTATTTGGCTCTGTAAATTATTATCACGATTATGAAGATAATGAACTTGATCAAAAATACTTTATAGAAGTTAATCTAGAATTAAAAGAACTAAAAGGAATAAGAAGGTTTAATCTAATTGAAAATAACTTCTACAAAATTTATTTTAACGATGGAAGCACACTTGAAGTTCCAACAAATAAAATTTTTAAAATAGGTAAAAAACCTAACCAAAAAGAAACACTTGCTGAAAAAGCACTTGGATTAAAATAAAAATAATTGGATATTCTCCAATTATTTTTTTGTAAAAACTAATAATTTACTTAATATATAATTAGCAATAGTTACAACTACTTGACTAACTACTTTACCTATTACATCACTTAATCCCATAAGTGAAACTATTACAAACATGATAGCCATATCCATTAGTAAACTTGCAACTCTTGATCCAACAAACTTAGATAATTCACTGAAGATTTTTTTATTCTTGCTCTTAAACACAAATATACGATTTGTAACATAAGCAAACGCTACTGCAAATACCCAAGAAATAATATTAGCTATTTGTAGTTCAAGTTCAATAGTTGGATCAAGTATTGTTCTTGTTGCAATAAAATATGTAACTAAACTAACAACTGTAGTAAGAAGTCCAACTATTAAATAATTCCATATTTCTGGATTCTTATAATATATTCCCCAGCCCCAGTTCCAAAACTTAACAAAAGGATTTTTATCATGTCCTTTAATAATTAACTTTTTTTCCATAATCTTAACCTCTAACTAATTATATCAAAAATAAAAGGAATTATAAATTCCTTTCAATTATTTAATATCAAGTTCTTTTATTAATTATTAGTTTCTTTATCATATCTACTGGAACAACACTAAAACCTAAAAGTAAAATAAATATAAACTCTTTTGGTAAAAGACCATAAGTTCTAAATAAACTACCACCAAAATATATTAAATATATTTGGGCTAAAAATATTCCACCAATAATAACTAAGAACACTTTATTTTTTAAAATACCAGAAAATATATTTATTCTTGTAGTTCTTGCATTAAAAGCATTAAAAATACTTAAGAATATGAATAATGAAAAGAAAGCTGTCATATAGTACATCTCATCACTTCTAATAAATAACTTAAATACATCGAGTTTTAAAAACAATACAAGTAAAATGGTAGAATAAAGACCAATTAATATAATAGTTCGATACATATATTTATTTAGTATATTTTCACTTTTTTCAACTGGACGTTCATTCATATATCTTTTTAAAGGAGCTTCATAAGAATAAGCAAGACCAGCAAAAGTATCCATAATCATATTAATCCATAACATTTGCATTACAGTAACAGGAGTTGTAACGCCAATAAAAGGTCCAACTAAAGATAAAAACAAGGCACAGATATTCATCGTAAGCTGAAATATAATAAATTTTCTAATTGATTTAAAAATAGTTCTTCCATAAAGAATGGCATTTGCTATACTTGATATATTATCATCAAGTATTACTATGTCAGCAGCGTACTTAGCAACCTCTGTTCCTGACCCCATTGCAAAACCAACATTTGATTTTTTTAAAGCCGGCGCATCATTTACTCCATCGCCTGTCATACCAACGACAATATCATTTTTTTCAAGTACTGATGATATTCTACTTTTATCCTTTGGAAGTGCACGAGCTATTACCTTAATATTAGAATAATTTCTGACTATAAAATCATCATCAATTTTCTCTAAATCATCGTGGGTTAAAACAAGGGAATTAGAATCAAGCATATCAAGTTCACTTGCTATACACTTAGCAGTATTAACATCATCTCCCGTTATCATTATTAAATCTATTCCTGCATTTTTTATTTCTTTTATAGCGGATGGAGCCTCACTTCTAATATCATCCCTAATTAAAATAAAACCGAGTAGTATATTATTATAAACATCACATATTACTCGTATACCTCTCTTAGTATAATTAAGTATTATATCATTAACATGTTTTTTATCTGTTAAGTATCTTCTATCACCATTTTTATCCATAAAGAAGCGACACTTAGAAAGCAATACTTCACTAGCACCCTTATAATACTCACATCCATTACTTAATTTAACATAAGAGTATTTTATTGACGAGTTAAAGTTAGTCTTTTTATCGACATTAAGTTTCTTTTCATGTTTACCAACAAAAGTTAGTATTGCTTTATCAGTTGCATTACCAGAACTTATTTTATTTTCTTCAAAATAAGAATCATTATTATAAAGCAAAGATTCACTAAATCTTTCCCGAACATCACTCTTCATCTCTGATAAATTATTATAATGCGTATCTTCTGCATCAACTACTCCAATTACACTTAGCTTACCCTTAGTTAAAGTACCAGTCTTGTCAGTAAGTAAAACTTTGATTGACCCACTTGTTTCAATACCAACAGGTTTTCTTACTAAAACATTACTTTTTAACATTCTTTTCATATTTGATGAAAGCACTAAAGCAAGCATCATTGGTAATCCTTCTGGAACACATACAATGATAATCGTAACAGCTAATGTAACTGTGTGGATTATAATATCTATTACTTCTCTTGGATTAGATAAAATATCCAAAATAATATTCATATCAAAATTATTACTGATAAATAAAACATTGAATACATAAGATAAAGATGCAAGTATTGCCCCAATATAACCAATTCTAGAAACTACTTTAGCTAGTTTCCTTAAACGTATTTTCATTGGTGAATCAGGTACTTTTTCACTTAGTTCCTTAGCAATATTTCCATATATTGTATTAACTCCAACATTTTTTACTTTCATGATACATTTGTCACTTAATATGACACTGCCCTTAAATAACTTAGACTTTACCCCTTTTCTTACCTCTTTTGCTTCCCCATTAATACTTGCTTCATCTACTCCAGCTTCTCCTGATACAACTACCCCATCAGCTGGTACTAGCTCACCTGACTCCAAATATACTAAATCATTAACTACTAAATCATCAGATTTTATAGAAGTTAATTCACCATTTCTTTTTACTCTAACAAGTGTATTTTCATATTCACTTTGAAGTCTAGAAAAAGCTTTATTAGATCCATACTCGCTTAATGAAGAAATAAGAGATGATAAAAGTATTGATATTAACATACCAAGTGTCTCATACCAATCTGCATCACTAAACATAAGTACAAACCTTATAGCTAAAGCAATAAGCATAATTTTAATAATTGGATCTCCTAAGGCATCTATAAACAACTTAATAAACTTGTTTTCATTCTTTAAATTAACATTATTACTTCCATACTTTTTTCTTGATTCAACTACTTCTTCATCTGTTAAGCCATTCAAGTTCAAATCACCTTTTTCTTTCTTAATAAATCTATATGTTTAAAACTACGCATTTATTAACAAAAGAAAAAGACTTAACTTAAGTCTTCTTAACAAAATAGATACTAGGTCCTAGATAATGATTTGCTTTATAATTCTTCGGAATATACAACTGTTTAGCATCATTACTTATAATATTAGAAACTTTATTGTCATCTCTTGCTGTTATATAGTCAACTTCATATTCTTCTCCGTCAGCTGTTATAAATCTAAATTCATAAGGTTTTTCGGCATAGATATTTTTTATAACTACATATGCATTTTCTGTAACTTGATAACTAGTTTCTTCACCCGTTAAAACATTTTTCATAAATAATGTTCCACTACCTTGATTAACACTATTAATCTTCGAATATACTTCTATCGTATAATTAGGTTCAAGCGTCATAATTATCTTTTCTTTATTATCACCTAGATCTTCTTTTTTAGTGTTTATAACTTCATAATTATCAACAATAAATTCTTCTACTCTAAAATGTGGTATTGCTAAATCACTTTCAGAAGAGGCATAATTTACTTTTCCATCTTTATAAACTATATATTTCTTTACTCCTGTTAAATTATTACCAGATGCATCATAAAATTCAAAGTTAGTTAACTTATAATCTCTTTTTAACTCTAATACGGTAGATAAATCATGATAAGAAAATCTAGCATTAGTATAACTCTTTTTAATTTCTTCCCACCATCCATATAAAATATCAAATGGTCTATCTTCTTCCCACATCGATATAGTTGTAGGTATACTTGCATTTGGTCTTTGAAATTCTGCAATTGATTCAATTTCTACCCCAACATCACTAGCCAAATCTAACTCATACTGAATGTTCTTAAGCATCGCTCCCTTATAATAATTCATAATACTTACTCTATCTGAATTAGCAAATATTTTTCTTAAATAACCTTCGATTAATACCTTTTCATCAGTAGTAAATTTATCCCCTTCTAAGTAAGATTCATTGTACCAATAAGGTAAAACATTAACTATACGCAAATTAGCTGATGCCGCATAAGTATATATTTGTTCAAGTGTATTAGAATAATCTGCTAAAACACCTAATATATTAGCATCATACCCATCTATAACATAAGGTTCAATATCTAAAACAAGACCTTTAATCTTTTCATTTTCTAAAGCACCGTTGTTATAATCAATTACTAAATCCACTTTTTCTTTTAAAACTTCATAGTTATTATAATATTCTGGTCTCCCTTCTAAACTATATGTATCAATTCCTACACTATTTAAAGAAGATACAACATTTTTTAATTGTTCTGTTGGTAATGAATGTGTATGAATTGATTGATAAAGAGATGTAACATTAAGTTCTTCTAATAAATCAATCGTTTCATCAAAATTAGATGGATTTAAAGCAATAGTTTCCCAACTGTAAATAGAATTATTTACGAGTTCAACTTCTTCGTTAATAGATTCAACTGTCTTATCTTTAGCTGTTACTACTAAATTACAAACTATACTTTCATTTATATCTTCTACCATTGCTCTAGTTAATGTTACTTTTATACTACCACTTTCAGTATGCAAAGCCTTAACTAAACTAGGATAATCATATGTAACTTCATAATATTCTTTAAAGCTACCATTAATAACACAGTTAGTTTGAATCTCTGCATCATAATTTTTAGAGTTATTACTTACATCAAATCTAAGTACTGAATAATCTCCTACACTCTTTAAAACTGATGTGCTAAACTCAATATTTTTACCCTCATTTGTAATAATAGATGAGCTTAAATCAACTCCATCTACTACTGCTTTAGTAAACTTAATATCAAAATTACCTTCACCAATACCAATTCCACCATTAATCACGAGTGTTGATGAAACAGCAGCAAAACCTATCACGATAAATAAAACTATTAGAGATATAAGTGTTTTCTTCTTCAAATTCATCGCCACCTATCGTATTATAATTATAGCATATCAAGTATCAATTACAAAAGAAAAAGACTTAAACTTAAGTCTTTTATACTTTATCTATATAGTTAATTCCTCTTTCAACTACATCTGCTTCAATATAATCACGTAATAGTTTTCTTACTTCTCCACACTTTTTAATATTTTTTATTTCAATTACCCTTCCAGCTTGATAAGATCTAGAGTGACTATCAACTTTAACTGTAATAGTTCCAACTCCAAACATTCTTTGCCACAAAGTTTCTCTCATATCAGGGTCTTTTAATAAATATAGTTCAACTGTATCTGTATGTCTGCTAAAAAATCCCTTTGTTATTAAAAGTTCATCTTTACTTATTTGATACTTAGTAAAATTCATATGAAGCGTTGTAAGTATTGTTCCTAAAAATCCAGCAGGTTGTCCTTCCCAAGCAAAACCAAAGTCAGGATTCTCAACAGTTGTGCTTCTCTTTTCATCTATTATTGTTTGTTTATCTTTTCCCATAACATCGACCTCATATTTATTTTATCATAATATAGTTCGTACTAAAACATCATTTTTTACTTTTTCTTGGAACATATGTATAAGACTTAGCAATACTTTCTACTGTATCTTGACTAGCATGATAGAAATCATTCATCTTTTCAAAATCAGGTGTAATCCCATTTATTTCTGGACTACTAGAATATCTCTTCTTAAATAGTTTTAACATATTGGCATATGTAGAATTATAAATTAACTGAGAATACTCATTTGTATGAAATAAATTACTAGAAGAATAACAATAAAACTTGTATCCATCACTATCTTTAAAAGCATACACCTTCTTTTTTATTCCATATTCATCAATTGCTCTAATTATTTGGACTTTTTTGAATCTGTGTGATAAATATTTATAGAATAATCTTTCACCATACTCTTTAAAATCTATCGTAGTTAAAGAAGCACTTTCAAATAAAACACTTTCCTTAATTCTTAAATCATCATCCGCTACACTTAAATATCCAGAGGTTATAATATAATCTAAATAAACACATACATCTTCAAATTTAGATATATTATTTTCTAAAAAGAAATCATCAAGTAACTTATGTAAAATCTTCTCATTCTTTTTATTTTTATAATTAAGAATATCAAGCATTAAACAAAATGCAAAGAATGATAACAAAACAGCAGGAATAGTTGAA
The DNA here is from genome assembly GCA_964458035.1 of uncultured Muribaculaceae bacterium. Lineage (GTDB taxonomy): Bacteria > Bacillota_I > Bacilli_A > RF39 > UBA660 > CAG-582. The sequence goes on from CAYWFZ010000002.1 coordinate 63,107, forward strand.
AGTGAATACACTAAATCAGACTTTTCTTTGTCAAATGAATTAGAAAGTTCTTCTATCTTATCTTTTTCTTGTTTATAAAACTCTTCTAAAGCTACTACATCAATTGATGGATCTCCTAAATTATTTAAATAGTCTACATTATACTCATCATCATTTGTTTGAAATAAACCTTTAAAAGTATTTTCAAGTTCAAAAAGAAAAGTAGATATTTTTCTTATCTTCATTGTTCCATCACCATTTATTATATCTAAATCATTTAAATCACTTTTTGAAAGATATAATAAATTCGTTGGATCATAGTAATAATATTCTCCATCATAATAAACTGCTGTAATTGCATGATTACCCACTATAAGCTCAAATGGTCCAGGAATATAAGGGAGATTAACTCCTTTTTCATCATCTTTCTTTTCGTCAGTTGCTTGTTTAATATCTTTTTGATAATCAAATAATTCTATTTCTACATTACCTATCGGATAATAACAATTAAATACACTAGAATCATATCCTTTGGCTTCATATAAATCTCTTAACATATTTGCATTATTTAAACAAACAGATTTTCCCATTATGCAAGCCATACCAAAATTAGAAAGAAGTATTTTATTATCCCTGTTAAAAGCAAAGTCATGATCACTTGATAAATATCCATTCCATAAAGCATAATTAAAATAATCAAATATCATTTTTGGATCATCAATTTCTTTTTCGTCTAAAAAATCACTGAAGTCTTCGACAATCTCTTTATACTGATTAACCTCTTTATTATAGATTATTCCTTGAATTGCACCAGCACTTTGCAAAGATAATGCTAAAATCAAATAATATGCAGCTGATACAAGTACATGATCTTTTATTTTAACTTTCCATTTATCTACCCTTTTCATTTCTTTAATCCCCTCTTTTTAAGGGCATATTATAGCATACAAAAAAGAATTAGACAAACTTATGGAATATATAGAATTTGACCTATACTTAATGTATTTGATGTCATATTATTTAGTTTCTTAACTGCATCAACACTTGTATTATATTTTTTAGCTATACCATACAAAGTATCACCACTCACCACTTTATATGTTTTAACACTTGATACAGGTATTTTTAATACTTGATTAATACTTAAACTATTGGAAGTCATATTATTTAATTTCTTTATCGCATCAACTGATGTGTTATATTTTTTAGCAATCGCGTATAATGTATCTCCTGACTTAACTGTATAAGTATTTGACTCTGTTGGCGCTTGAGAAGTAGAACTATTAGGTATCTTTAACACTTGATTCAAATTTATTGTATTGCTACTAAGATTATTTAATGCTTTAAGCTCATTAACAGTTACATTAAACTTCTTAGCAATACTATATAAAGTATCTCCCGATTTTACTGTATAAGTTCCTTCCTCTGGACGAACACCAATATAATCCATTATGGCATCAGCTACACTTGTAGCAATCTCTTCAATATTATTCTTTATTATACCTGCATCCTTAGAATTATCTGCATAACCGAATCTCACAATAATTGTTTCATATCCTGGGGTATTTCTTGTAATATAATAATAATCCTTTGTTGTGTCACTTGGACTTCTCAACTGATAATATTTAGTATTATTAAAATAACTTAAATTCTTAGCAAGTTTACTTGCAAGAGTATCTTTGTTATTTAATGAATAAACAATCTCAATACCACTTCCACCACCGGAGTTTAAAGTATTAGATAAAACAATTACATCTTTCCCATTTGGATACTTCTTTTTTAAATTCTTTATTCTATTATCATAAGAAATAGTTTCATCCCCACTTCTTAACATATAAACATCTATTCCTTTAGACTCCAATATATTTTTTATAATATTAGATATTTCTAAAGAAACATTTTTTTCTACTAACCCATTACCTGAAACTCCTGTATCAGTTCCCCCTCCAGCCGGGTTAATTACTACACTTTTCATAAAATCACCTAATATTTATTATGCTTTTATTTTTTAATTAATTCGTTTTATAATTATTTATAGGTGATACTTATGAAAGATGAAAACATTCCAAGAGTAATATACTCATACACTTTCCAAAACAGAAAATTATTAAAAAGATACAAAGAGTGTACTTGTCTATATTGTGGTGCTAGTTTTCCCTACACTAAAGTTAGTAATTGGGTTAATGACACAGAAGAACTAACAGCGATATGTCCTAATTGTGGAATAGACTCTGTTGTTCCAACAAGAGTAAAAAATAAAGTTGATGATTATACATTAACAGAAGAATTAAGAGAAAAAGTAAAAAAGCTATACTTTTAAAGTATAGCTTTAATTATTTATTATTTCTTCTATTCTCATAAGTTGATTATATTTACCAGTTCTTTCACTTCTACTCATTGAACCAGTTTTTATTTGACCTAAATTAAGTCCAACTACCAAATCGGCTATTGTTGTATCTTCTGTTTCACCAGAACGATGAGATAAAACAGTCTTATAGCCATGTGCTTTGGCAAGGCCAATTGTTTCTAATGTCTCAGTAATTGTACCAATTTGATTAACTTTTAAAAGAATGGCATTACCTGCACCCATATCAATTCCCTTTTGTAAGTATTTTTTATTAGTAACAAATAAATCATCACCTACAAGTTGAATTTTATCTCCTAACTCTTCCGTAATCTTCTTAAATCCATCCCAGTCATTTTCATCAACTGGATCTTCAATTGATATTATTGGGTATTTACTAATTAAATCTTTATAGAATTCAATTAATTCATCTGTTGTATATTCTTGATTAGTTGACCATTTAAATTTATATTTACCTAAATCTTTATCATAAAATTCTGATGCAGCAACATCTATTCCTAAAGATACTTCAACTCCTGGAGTATATCCTGCTCTTTTTATAGCCTCAACTATAAGCTCAAATCCTTCTTCATTACTTTTTAGATTTGGAGAAAAACCACCTTCATCACCAACTCCAGTTGCATAACCTTTTTCATTTAACACTTTTTTTAAAGCATGGAATACCTCTGCACCTATTCTTACTCTTTCATGCATACTATCTGCCTCAGGCATAATCATAAACTCTTGAAAGTCAACATTATTATCTGCATGAGCTCCACCATTTATAATATTAATCATTGGTCTTGGTGTAATTGAGCCATTACCAATATATTGAAATAATTCTTTTCCTGCATTATTAGCTGCTGCTTTTAATACAGCCATTGATACACCTAAAATAGCATTAGCTCCCAATTTAGATTTATTATCAGTTCCATCAAGTTCAATCATCTTATAATCTATATCTTTTTGGTTTTCAGCGTCCATTCCAACTATGGCGTTCTTTAATATAGTGTTAACATTATTAACAGCAGTTAATACACCCTTACCATTATAACGAGTTCCTCCATCACGAAGTTCAATAGCTTCTCTTTCACCAGTTGATGCACCACTTGGAACAGATGCACGTCCCATAACACCATTTTCTAAAATACAATCAACTTCAACAGTTGGGTTACCTCTAGAATCTAATATCTCTCTTGCTTTTATATCTTTTATTTTCATCATTATCCTCCAATATAATTATATCATTGATTTATATTCTAAAAAGAAAATAAATAATCTCTTTACATAAAAAAAGCTTGGGTTTTCCCAAACTTATTTATATTGTTTTATTGAAGTATTATAGAAATCTTTTAATTCCGTATCTAAAATATTTAAATTGTTCTCTTCTCTTAAATGAATAAATGCTTGATAATATAATTTTTCATCACTATTTTGCTTATTTTTAACAATAGTTGAACGCATACTATCCTTTACTTCATCAAGACTAGGTTTATCATTTTCCGATACTACATATATTAAGACATTACCATAACTATCATCAGTAAATATTCCAGAATCACTTTCTTTCTTAGTGCTTGCTACATGATTTAAAATATTTTGATTAAATGTATCTGTATCATTAAACTTAACTACATCATATGAATAAGCATTAACATTAGTATATTTATCTTTTATACTAGTAAAACTCTTCTTTTCTTTTAATCTTTTTTGTATATCTTCTAAATCACTTTTATTTTCATCAACTGCTGAAAATAAATATATAGACTTATCACCAAATACACTGTCTTTGTAAAACTTATTTAGTTCTTTTTCAGTAATTGTTGATGAAACATAATCATCATAATATTTTTGATAATAATATTGAGAATTTAATTCTTTCTCAAACTCCTCTTCTGAAGAAAAACCATTAGCTTCTAAGAATTGTTCATTAGTATATCCCCAGTATTCTTGGTATGATTCAAACACAGATTCTTTTTGTTCATCTTGAAATTTTTTAGCATTATCTTCTTCATTTGGATACTTATCCTTTAAAATAGCTAAATCTACCATTTTAAATAACGCTTCATTACCATTCTTTTCTTTTAAGGCTTTGTATAAATCATCAGCAGTAAACTTATGATTACCTACTTCAACTATAACCTCTTCTCCATTTGCAAGTTTTCCAATTCTTTCTGGAAAAAAAGGAATCATCACTAAAGCACCTATAGCAAAGCAAACTATACCTGTCACAATCGCGTTTTTATTAACCTCTAAAAACTTCTTAACTGTCTTCTTTTTATCTTTCATTATTTACCCTCCTACTTAAATTATAAAATACTTTTGTTAATTTTAAAAGAAAAAGAGAAATCATTCTAACTCATCTATCGGACAAGTAGTCTCTGACATCTCTTTAACTTTTTCTTTATATTCATCTATCTTTTCGTCCAAGTAATTAAAATAATTTAATGTAATTATTTTATTACTTAAAGAAACATGTTCATCTATTTTATCATTTATTTCTTTTATTTCATCTACTGTATATTCTTTTGATGAATAATATTTTATTTTCATCTTTGCCGCATCATAGAATGCATATTCATTTTTCCAAGAGCCATCGGCAAACACAGCAAGCGACTCATAGTCACTACTAAATACATCAGTACCTAAATAAAGTCTTGGATCATAATCTAAATTGAAAAGGTTTGCTAAAGTCGGAAGTAGATTTAAATAAGTTGTATATCCACCAAATGTATAAGGAGAAATTTTTGAATTATAAATTACTAAAGGTACTCTTTCAGCATTCATATCTTCATCAGTATCATAATCAAGTACTTTATTTAAATTCTTTGTACTTATTCCATATGGATAATGATCTCCATACATTACTATAACTGTATCATCTAGTATACCACGAGTCTTTAATCCTTCAAGTAATACTCCAAGTCCATTATCAAGTATCTTTAACTTAGACATGTATCTTCTAACATCACTTGGATAGTTAGTTTTAGAAGTCATATCATAGTACTTATCTCCTTGAATTGAAGAAACTCCATATGGCTGATGAGAAGAAACTGTCGTAAGCCATGACATAAAATTTTCTCCCTTACTTATTTTCTTATCTAAAATATTAAGGTATGAAGCCATAAATTCATCATCATTACTCCAGTTAATATATTCACTAGAATACTTTATTCCCAAATCTTGAACACCAAAGTATTCACCACTTCCCATATTTTTATGAATTGCCTTTCTTGGGTAATAAGCTTCCGTATAATTATGACTAGAGAATGTTACATATTTATTCTTAGTATTATTATTAAATAGATTAAATAAACTTTCGGAATAAGTATTATCTTTATACTTACTAGCAGTACAAGTATTATAAATTGAATAAAGAGACGTCATACCACTAAATTCATTATTCATAGTAGCACAGGAATTTCTTGGAGAATAATTATTCTCAAAATACCATCCTTCAGATAACATCTTATAAAAGTTTGGATAATATTCTGGATTAATAAATATATCATTAACAGATTCCATCATTATTACAATTAGATTCTTACCTTCAAACATCCCCGTATAATCATTTTTATCTGTACTTCTATTATTAATTAAATAATTATTAATATAATTTAGTTCTGTATTTTCTTCTTCACTTATAAGTAACTTCCATGCATCATCATCAAACACTCTGGAGTTTGAACTAATCTGCTTCTTTTCTTCTTGTTTAACCTCATATTCTTCTTTAATAGTTACTGGAAAAACAATAGATTTAACATCTAATACAAAGAATCCTAAAGTACCAAATTGATCAATTGTTATAGTTGGATTACTAGCTGTTAAAAAGAGCTCCTTATTTGAAACAGATTGATAAGTATTTTGTAGTATCGGAGTAACTATTGATAAATAGTATAAAAAACAAAAAACAAGTAAGAATAATAAACTATAAAGAATACTTAACTTTGACTTAATAGAATGAGCTACTACATCTACTTTTTTATCTATGAAAACATAATACAAGATAAGTATTATAAAAGGAATAAATAAACAGAAAAATATAGGCTTATAACTTAAGAAAAAATCTTTTACATATGAAGTAACTGCACCAAATTGACTAGATGTCTTAAAACTCATATAAACACCTAGAAAATTATTGAATCCAACCTGTAAGAATGAATATATTGAAAAAAGTAAAACTACAATAATATTTACATACTTAGAAATTTTACGATTAAATAAACTTGTTATACTGCTTATTATGATTGATACAATCATTATTCCCAATAATATTCTAAGTATTTGATATCCTAATAAATTAGATGATTCTACTACTCTTGTTAGCATTTCTATAGAAAATAATGAACAAACAAGAATAATAAAGTTATAAAAAATGTCTTTCTTAACTAGCTTTACCATTTACTTCTACACTCCTAACAGTGAAATATAATAACATAAAGTCGAATTTAATAAAATAGTTTAATTGAAATTTCTCCTAAATTTCACAAAAAAAGAATTAACATTAGTTAATTCTAAGCTCCTTTATGATCAAGTCTAAGTTGATCAATAATACCATCTGTTAATTCAATTTCAAATTTATTATATGTTGTCCACTTCTCATCTTCAGCATAACTATATATAACTCTTGTATATCTTTCACCCTTATATTCATTTCTCTTTGTTGGCTCACCAAACATAGTTTTTAACTCTTCTTCAGTTATAGATTGGCCAACACTAAGATTACCTGGGAAAATTAATTTATCAGCATTATTTGTTTCAACTTGATATCTTGTTTGACTAATATTAGCAACCAACCCATCTTTATAAAGAATATCTGACTCTGTACTATTAATAACATCTGTATATAAAGCAAGTTTGTTGTTTTTATACATATTAGCTACACCATATCTATTTTTAGGTAAAGTCTCATTTACCAAATCATCTTTCATAGTTAAACCTGTAATATTTGAAAACTCTTCATATGATATTGGTAAAGTAACTGTCTTATTATTAACACTTAATGTATATTTCTTCCAATCACTTGAAACATCTTGCGTATTAGGTTCCTCTTGTTCACTAGTTGATTCTTGAACACGCTTTGTTGATGTACTATAAGTTGGTCTAGTTGTACTACTTTTTCTATTTACATCATCTATATCTATATCTTTAAAACCAGACATAAAACCAATAACAAAAGACACAACCATAATTATAATATTAAAGATAAATCCTGAAATACCAGCAATACCACACGCTTTAGCATTTTTTGGATTCTTATCTTTATCACGTGCAAAGAATATTAAACCTAATATTGGCACCAAGAAAGAAGATATTACAAATAAAACATTAACTTTATCATCTACTACTTGAGTATTACTACTTATATTATTGTTTACTGGTGCACTCACTCCAGCACTTGACGCTTGAACACTTGCTCCACAAGATGGGCAAAACTTAGCTCCCTCATTTAGTTTATTTCCACAATTACCACAAAACATATATATTCAACTCCTAATTAAGATAATCATATCACAAAAACAATGTTATAAAAATAGCATTATCGAGTATTTACATACTAATTAGCACTTTAAAAATACTCAAATTTTTGATATTATACATATATAGAATAAAGAGTGATGAATATGTTTGGAAAAATTATTAAATTAACAGGAAGTCTTATAATTGTAGAAAATACATCAGGTCTAGCAGATACAAACTATATTGGTTATCATGTTGTATTTGCTGAAGCTGACCATAAAATAGTTGGTGAAATAGTAGCAATTGACTCAAAGATTATTGAAATACAACTTATTGGTGAAATTGGTGCTGATGGAGTATTCTCTAATGGTGTTCTTAAAAAACCTAGTATTAACACTATTGCAAGAGTAATATACAAATCAGAACTAGAATCAATCCTAGGAAATCAAAACTATCTAGATAGAAAAAATTTATTATTTGGTTCGTCTCCAATATATAAAGATTATGTAGTTACAAGCGATATATCAGGATTCTTTGCAAATCACTTCGCAATACTTGGTAACTCTGGTGCTGGTAAATCATGTGGTGTTGCTAGAATCTTACAAAACATTTTCTACACATCAACTAATGACATACCATCCTCAGCTCACATCTGTTTATTTGACGTTTATGGTGAATACTATGACACATTCGATGAAATGAATAATTTTCCTAAATTACATTTCAAAAAATATACAACACAACTTGAATTTGGTAATGCTGAACTTTTAACAATCCCAGCCTATCTTCTTGGAGTAGATGACTTAGCAATCCTACTTGGAGCAACAGATCCAGGACAAATACCTGTTTTACAAAAAACAATAGATTTAGTTAAAATATTCACATCACAAGATCCTAAAGCAGAAGACTATAAAAATAATATCATTGCAAACTGCGTATTAGAAATTCTATCTAGCGGTAAAACATCAAGTATCATAAGAGACCAAATTATATCTGTACTATCAGCATATAATACTCCATCTCTAAATCTTGATACATTGATTCATCAACCTGGATATGATAGAACAGTAAGACAATGTTTAAATATTGATGATCAAGGTAAATTAAATGCCATTAACTTAGTTGTTAACTTCTTCCAAGCCTATGCTAAAGTTGATATTGATCAAATTAAATTAGAGGCAGAAACTCCTTATACAATGAATGATTTATACTACGCTTTAGAGTTTGCTCTTATTAATGAAGGTTCATTAGTAAGTGAATCCGTATTTGATAGAAATAATATTTTAAAATCCCGTTTATCATCAATTATTAATTCAGAGAAGATTAATTACTTTGGTTTTTCACAATATGTATCTAAAAATGATTTCGTAGAAGAATTCTTCTTAACGGGACCTAATGGAGATCCAGTACAATTAGTAGATGTTAACTTGTCATTCATTGAAGATAAATTTGCTAAAAGTTTAGTTAAAATATTTACAAAACTATTCTTTGATTATACAACTAGTCTAGAAGCGAGAGGATCATTCCCAATACATGCTTTATTAGAAGAAGCACATAGATATGTTCAAAATGATACAGATACAAATGTAATTGGTTATAATATATTTGATAGAATCACTAAAGAAGGTCGTAAGTATGGTATGATCCTAGGTTTCATTACACAAAGACCTAATGAATTATCTAAAACTGCGCTTTCACAATGTTCTAACTTTGTAGTATTTAGATTATTCTATCCAGATGATTTAGAGATAGTTAAAGGTATATCATCAAATGTAACAGATGATACGATTGAAAAAATAAAAACCCTACATCCAGGTATGGGCCTTGTATTTGGTACAGCATTTAAAATACCATTACTTGTAAAATTCTCACTTCCTAACCCATTACCTATATCTACAAGTTTAAGAATAGATGATATATGGTTTAGATAGAAAAGAGACAACTCTTTTCTTTTTATATGTTATAATAAATATAATAAAAGGAGAGAATTATGAAGAAGTTATTAAAAGAACACAGTCCCTATCTACTATTTTTATGTTTAGCAGAAATTATTATATCTATTGTTTCTATTGAAGCATTTGTTTATTCCGATTCACTAACCTACAGTGATTCACTAATATATACAGCTCTAGGTATTGAAACTCTACTTGAAAGTTTATATTCATCTACTTGGTGGGCATTTATTTTATTCACTTTAGGTTTTATTACAATTACATCAATTACATCAATCGTTTTTAAAAAGTTAGAATACTTATTTATGAGTATCTTAGGATGGATTCTTATGTTACTACTTGCAATAAATATTGGTAACCCTATAAAAGATATCATATTTGTCATTTTACTATTTATACCAATTATCGCAATTAACATAATTGCATACAAGACTGAAAAACAAAAACTAAACAAAAAAACTACTAAAAAGTAGCTTTTTTAATATAACAAAAGCATCCTGAAGGATGCTTAAAATTACACTGATTAAGTTTCAAAGAATTGTAAAATTACGTTTTTTAGTTCATTTGTTGATAATTCATTTATATCATCTATCAACACATTTTCAATAATAATAGCAGGGTGTTTCTTTATATTAAACTTTACTCTATCACTAACTATCTCCATAGTAGCATTAGGTAAATTCACTATAATGTCATTTATTTTATCTTCTAGTATTTTATTACTTCCTACTATCTGTATTTTCATATATCACTTCCTTTACTGATTACATTATATCTTTTATTTATGAATTTATAATGAAGTTTAAGTGAAATTTAGCCCTTTTATTTTTCACAAAACTTTTATATAATAGAAAATTAAAGGAGAAGGGTTATGGGAACATACAACAATGAAGATTATCAAGCATACATGGACTTTCTAAATCACAGAAAGCCAAAAGAAAAAGAAAGTGAGAAATATTACAAAGGAGATATGCACATTCATAGCAAATATTCATGGGATTCTGAGATGGATATTGCTACAATTGTTGAAAATGCTGAAAGAAATAAATTAAAATACGTTGGTATTGCAGATCATGTTGACTTTGGAAATGAAGCCACATTAGATGTAATAGACAGAATTAAAAGAAGAAACGAGGAGATAGATAAATTACAAGAGAGTACTGATGTAAAAATACTTAAAGGTCTTGAAGTTGGAGAACCTCATCTTTATCTAGATGAAATGGAATACTTAAAAAGAGTACCCGATTTAGATTATATTATCGGAAGTATTCACTTTATAAAAAGAAAATCACTAGGTGCTTTAAAATGTAAAGATAGAATTAACAAATACTATCTTGAAATGCTAAGAATGGTTAAAGAAGGAAACTTTGATATTCTAGGTCATATGGATTACATAAAAAAATATTTTGAAGTTTCTTCATTCGATGAAGATTTACTATATCAAATATTAGAAACAATAAAAGCAAAAAATATCGCATTAGAAATTAACACTGGTGGAATAAGAAGATGCAAAGAACAATATCCAAGTAATAAAATATTAGATATATACGCAAAAGAAAAAGGAAATAGAATAACATATGGAAGTGATGCTCATGAAGAAAGTGAATTATTCACACATATCAAAGAAACAAGTGAATCACAAAAGATATATAAATTATCTCCAGGAGTTATCATAAATCATAAATTTAAACAAATATAAAAACTTAGTTAAATTAACTAAGTTTTATTATTTTACTGCGAGAACAAGGCGAGAGCCACCATTATCATAAGCAAATCCAGGAGCTCTACCAAAAACAAATAAACCTCCAAGAGCACCATCGCCATAAAATCCGCCTCGGTTAAACCAAGGTGCATTAGAATGAATAAAGTATGAATAATCGTCATACCAGCTGTTATGATATCTCAAACTTTTATCTACATCGGCATAATAATAAAATGGGCCCAACTCTCCTGTAGCATCTCCTAATATACGTTTATTCCATGAGGTATCTGTAGCACCACTAACATATACATCAAAATACTTTGAATATGTTGATAATTCCTCTGAAGTGAATCCAGAAGAATCATTTGAATTTGGCATATAAGCAGCAACATATTCCCAAGCTCCACCACTCATATCATAAATACCTGTTATATTACCAGTTGTACTTGCTTTAAATCCTGTTGTTGTATTATACGGAAGTGTAACATTTTCATCTGTACCAGAAGTTCCAGGGAAACTGCTTTGATCTGTTCCGTCTACTGCCGCATATCCAGTTAAATAATTAGAATTATTGTTTATTCTTACCTCAGAATTTATTCCAAATTTCGAATGGCTTAGATATGCTACTGCCCCCCACTCAGTATTTTTTATCATATGAGAATCTAAACTTTCATTATATGCTTTCATCGTAGTAAAGAAACTTTTTACTGTTCTTAACTTCAATGATCTTACATTCGGCTTAACCTGTATTTGATTACCAGATAAACTTGTTTCAAACTTTCCTACCCAAATTCCATTCACATCAAAGTTAGTAAATGCTGGATGTGTTAACC
>CAYWFZ010000002.1:75476-81290 GCA_964458035.1 uncultured Muribaculaceae bacterium
TTTCCTACCCAAATTCCATTCACATCAAAGTTAGTAAATGCTGGATGTGTTAACCAAGAATCTTTGGTTGAACCTGTAGACGGTAAAGCACTTCTATTTTCAAATTCAACCTTAATTTCTTTTGCAATACTTTCTGAAGGTTTAGAATCCAATGTAGCCGTATAATTACCTTCATCAAATATTTGATATTTATATCTTGGAATCCATACAAAATATGATTCGATTGTCTCCTCTGGAATTATTTCTCCAACAGTATAAGTAGCACCATCATTTAATATTACAGCATTTGCCCACTCTTTATTTGTATAGTTATACCATTCCTCGGTTGTGTCAGCTGCTGTGACTGTCCCATCACTTGAAATTTTTACTGGAACTAACTTTCCTTCATCATCAAGTACTGGATCTGCTCCATTTAATACTATATCTTTATAAGGCGGTTTTACATATTCATTCCCTAGAGACTCTCTTTCGATTGGAGTAGCAGTTAAAGTACACTTTAATTCTACACTTGTCTCTAATGCTTGATCATAAGCTTTCTTTAACGTTACAGCAAGTTCTCCGCTTTTAGTCTCACCGGCAAGTAAATCAAAAGGACTTGGTAAGCTCATATTTATATCTAAATATTCATTGAATGATGCAAACTCTTCCTTAAGTCCACAAGTAATTGTAACACTAGAATCATATTCACGACTTTTATTTGCAACATCAAAATCAAGTATTGTAGCTTGATTAATATTTTCTAACTTTATAGATTCAAAATCTATATTCTTTTCATCACCATTAATTACTGCGGTACCAGTTAAAGTCTCTGCTCTAGTGAATACTACATTAGATTTAAAATCATTTTCATCATAACCTACTTTTGTATTACCATTTATTACTAAATTTGTTGCTATACTAGCAAAACCTATTACCATAAATAAAATTGAAAGTATCACTAAAGTTTTCTTACTCATTTGAGTCTCTCCTATTCTAAAATAATTCTATCATAAAACGCTTATTCAAACAATATTAAGGAATAAAAAAAGAAGCAAATATTTTGGTACTTACTTCTTTTTATTTTGTTCATCACCTATAGTTATTTTTACTTTTTTTCCGTTTTTCTTAGTAATTATATGCATTGGTACATAAACTAAATTATAAGCTACTAAAAGTATTAATACAGTAGTAAATGCTCGATTATTATTAATAGCATCTAAACATTCGGTTGGGCTACTTAAATTGCAACTTGGTGTGACTATGGCATGATAATATACCTTAAACCAAACAGCTATAAATATCACAATTAAACCTATAACTATTTGATACTCTAAAGTAAACTTAAATATATGATTCATCGCGTACGCAATAAAATACACGATAACCAAATTAATTATTGTTAAAAGTATTAAAACTATAGCAGTAGCCATTAAACTATTACTTATAAAATCAATTAACATTAACTTTGTATATATAAAGAATGATGCATAAGCTAATATTGGTATAAGTACAAGTTCAAAAACTAAAGCATATAACACATTATTGACCTTTTTATCCTTTTTTCTCAAAACTCATTCACCTAACCCTTTTTCCACATTCGCCACAATAAATATCTTTAATATCTATTTTATTTCCACACTCTGGACAGTAATTAATATTATCTTTTTGTGCTTCTTTCTTTTCTGGTGTTTTAGTTACTTCTTCTTTTGTACTTACATGTTCTGTATTCTTATATCTATAAATCATAACTGATGCAATCACTATTAACACAATTGCAATTAGAAACAGATACACTGCACTTGGTATATTATCAAAAGTACTAAGTAAATCAAATAAATTAATAGCACTAAAGATAAAACCTATATTATATAAATATCTATATCCATTACCTCTAAATGATACAAGTACCATAACAAGAGATAGTATTAAAGCAAATATATATGTAATAAAACTACTAGCTTCTCCTAAAAGCGCAATGAAAGCTAAAGTATATACAGCGCCAGAGAATATATTCTTAATCTTATCATTATCAATAAACAGCATTTCTGTTGCAATACCAATTAATATAAATACCATTGAATAATTTAATATTACATAGACATCATAATTCTTAATACTTAGTGATAAGAAATTTTCTATAGTTCGCAATAAAACAAGTAAAGCAATCGCAAAACAAGGTTTATTGTTTCTATGCATGAAACTTAAAAGACCTAATACTAATATAAGTACAAGAGATTCTAAGAATGTTAAATGTGAAATCATTATAACAAATACTAATAACATAACACAGTATAAAGTATTAGATACCTTATCATCACTCTTACCTCTAAACACTAAATAAGTTATTAAAGCTGATATAATCGTAATTATATTAGTTATTATAGATGTCTTTGTATATATTGCCGCTAAGATTATTGATAATCCTAAAATAGCAGCATAAGCAATCTTTGTATTCTCCTTATTAAATAATCTATAAACTAATGCAAATAGAATAGATTGTACTGAGAATGCTATCGGAATATATGAAACATTATTCATTAATTTAATAAAGAAATATGATAAGAATAATATCTTAAATGGTAAAAAATATCTTTCATAGTCATCATTATGAATCGCAAATGTATTAACAAATGAAGTTATTAAAATAAATGATATTGCAATTATATGAGCAATTGGATTAAATTCACAATTGATAACAGCTACTAAAAGTATTCCAATACTTGCAACTTTATAAGCTATTTTTACAAACTTACTATCTAATACTCTAAATGCAGACATAATTAAATCTATTATTAAAATAATTCCAACTGATACAATTAAGGCCAAATTAGAGGACATAATCTCTGGCAAGAATATTGTAAAGTCAATTAGGATTGATGTAAGCACAATAACAGCAAGTAGCTCATACTCAAATGTTTTCTTAACAGACAATACTCTTATTAAAGAAACTACACTCATTACAAATAAAATACTTGAAAGAATAACACTTTCATCATTTGAAAAAGTACTAAATCCTGATGCAATTATTAAACCAACTGAACTAAATTCGAATAATACTTTTTTACTTTTGAATATATTTAATATAAATAAAACTCCTATAATAATCATCATTAAAACATAAAAGTCTACTTTAAAGTACACTAGTAATGAAATAAACATACCTATTACAGAAACAAATGCTAAATGAATAAAATTATAATTTTTATAAAGCACTACAGTTAATATAGCAAGTATACCAATAAGTATAAATATAGATGCTAGAAATATTGCTACTCCATCCCCAACAAAGCTATACCATTCACCAAATACTTTATGAATACCAAGTGCTATAAAAGTATTAACTATACCCACAGCACCAAGTCCATAAGCAACCTTACTACTAATATCTACCTCTAATAATTTCTTAAATAAAATTGATAATAAAAATGAGATAACTGAAATTATCAAAATAATTGAACATCTAAGTATATCACTTGTAATCAATAAATTACTAGCAAGTGAATACCCCGCAATTTGTAATATAAACATTCCTAAACTTAAAAGGTAATCTAAATTCTTAACATTTTTCATATCATCACCTTACTCTAAGTATATAATAATTTTATAAAAAAAGAAATAACTTTAAATTATTTCTTCTCTTGTTCATCTTCATCTTTTTTATTCTTCTCAACAAATGGAAGTTCAATTGCTTCATGTTCATCAATTGTTTTAATAACCATTAATGTTTCAACTAACTCAATTATTGATCCAACTATAAAAATAATACCAATAATTCTTAAAAATAAAGAAGCTGAATGAAATGGATTAGCAAGTATTAATATAGCAAGCAATACACCTACTATTCCAACAATTAAATTATAAAACCATTTATCACTTATATCTTTTATATTAAAAGCAAATTGTAATTTAAATAAAGATTTAATTAAAATAGCTATTCCAATTAAAGTTGTAACAAAGTTAGCAAGAGACTCTAAATTAATAAACAGAAATACCCCAATAGCAGTTAAAAGTATACCTAGTATTAACGATAAACTCATCATCTTCTCTGCTTTACTTTGTTTAACATAATCTATTAATTGAAGTACTCCAATAAGTATAAATAATACTGCAATAATACCCGTTATAACTTTAATCGATCCCTCTGGTGAGTAAGCAAGTACAATACCTAATATTAAAGTAACAATTGTACTAAATAACATATTCTTTTCACATCTTTTAGCAAAATCTAAAATCATCTAATCACATCCTACCTAAATTATAATTAATTTTTTCATTATTTACAAGATTAACTATAATTCTATTTCTTCTCCAGCTCTTACAATAAGTCTTGATTTATGAATAAATCTATTGGCAGCATCAATATCAAACAATTCCATTGGTTTCATATGTATCGGAATTGTATGGCGCGCCTTTATATAATCGGCACAAACAGAAGCACCCTCTGCATCCATGTTATATATTCCATCAATCGGTAAAAGAGCATAATCTATATTATAGTTTGGTAACTTATTTTTCATATCTTCTGTTAAAGAAGTATCTCCTGAGGCATAAAGTGTTATTCCATCAAATCTAAGTACATAACCAACACAACAAGATTTATCATGATTTTTGTTATAAGCTTCTACTGCTTCTATTTCTACACCACATATATGTGTCTTATTATATATAGTTCCATTTTTTAAATTACCTTGTCTTATTATAATAGTTGAATCCTTCTTTAAAGGTAATTCCACATGATTATGGTCATTGTGTTCATGTGTAACTAATATTATATCAGCAGGAACATCATACCCATCACCTAAAAATGGATCAACATATATTGTAACTCCTTCATTAGTCGTAATCCTATAACTACCATGTCCTTGAAACAATAATTTACTCATAAAATATCCTCCTAAATAGTTATTATAATTATATCAAAGTATAGATATTAATGCGAGTATTTGATAAAATATATATAGGTGATGCTATGAAAAGGAGAAAAATTGCATTTTGCTTCTTCTCTCTATTCATTATCATTTTAAATTACGCATTAATTAATCTAATATTTTGGGGTATAGACAATAAAAAGAACGCTATACTCGAAGATAAAATGTTAGATATGACAGAAATTACAGAAACCGATAATGAAAACTCAGAAGAAATTTTCAATGCTCCAACCGAAGATGAAAATAATCCTTACTGGGACTATATCAAAATGAATCTTATCAACGTTGATTTTACAGAACTAAAGAACACCAATAAAGATGTCGTTGGTTGGATACAAGTCAATGGAACAAATATCAACTATCCCTTTGTTCAAACAAATAATAATAGTTATTATTTAACACATTCCATTGATAAAACTTACACTGATGCAGGATGGGTATTTCTAGACTATCGAAATGACTTAAACACAGATATAAAAAACATGATAATATATGCTCATGCTAGAAAGAACACAACAATGTTTGGTTCCCTAAAGAATATCCTACGTAATAATTGGTACACTGATATTAATAATCATGTTATTAAAATATCAACAGAGAAAGAAAATACTTTATGGCAAGTATTTAGTATTTATAAAATACCTACAACAAATGATTATATTCAAACAGAATTTATAAGTGATTATGAATATAATGAATTTTTACAAAAGATAAAAAATAGAAGTCAATTTAAATTTAATACTTCTCTAAATACTAATGATAGAATACTTACACTATCTACATGTTATACTAATAATCAAAAAGTAGTACTACATGCAAAACTTATAAAGAGAGAAAAAAGAGATTCAATTTAATTGAAGTGACCCCCAAATAGTTCACAACAAAAAAAGAGACATTAGAGTGTAAT
>CAYWFZ010000003.1:0-73811 GCA_964458035.1 uncultured Muribaculaceae bacterium
CAACAGTTTTAATGTAATCCACTGATAGTGAAGGTGCTTCATAGCCTTCATTAATCAGTTTTGCATCCGCTAAAACTGAATGATCACTTGATTGATCCCCACAATTTTGAATTACAAATTTGATGTATTTAACATCTTTTATCGAATATTTTAAGAAATAAGCATCCTTATCTCCTTTAAATACCGCATTATTGTTGACTCTTTCTTTAAGAGTCCAGTTCTCGCCATCATCCGATGTGTGAATC
Organism: uncultured Muribaculaceae bacterium; assembly: GCA_964458035.1. Lineage (GTDB taxonomy): Bacteria > Bacillota_I > Bacilli_A > RF39 > UBA660 > CAG-582. The sequence continues at coordinate 246 of CAYWFZ010000003.1, forward strand.
TCGAATCTAACACCATTACCATTAGAGCCAACATTTACATCAACTCCTAAGTAAGCTGTTAGATAGTCAAAATCGTATCCACTAAGGTCATAAGCAACAGTTGCATTTGCATGTGCTAAAATACCTTTCATAAACTTTTTCGGTTTACCATCAACATTAACAGTAATTAGTCCTCCGGATAAATTATTGTCTAGTTGAATAGTACTATACGCTGTTTGTGATATTCCAGGCATATAAGGAATATCCGAAAGGTAAACCATATCCGTGGCGTTAGCTTTCGCTTTTGCATTAGTAGTTTCAGCTGATGTTGAGTTTAAGTTCAATTGATTTTCAATTTCGCTTTCATTAGCCAAAACTGTTGTATTTTTGTTCTTTAGGATACTCATACTCGAGAGGTTAGGCCCGATAGTTACAAGCATCATCAGTATTCCAAATAATACAACGATACTAATTAGGTCGTGCTTATATCCATTGGATCGTAAACACTTAAATTTCATCAAATAATCCCCCCATTTATCGAAATTTAGAGCATATTATACCATATTTCTCGATAAATGCAAGTTTTTCCACTCTCCTTTCCAATTAATTATATTAATTTATATAAAATAGCGAATATGTCCATATTCGTCTATCTTATACCAAAATTTAAGCATGTGTATAATCATTCATTATACTATATATATTTAATCATATTTTAATAGCTAAGTAAATATTCTGCATCGCCATTTTAGCACTAAAAAACGGCCATAAGCCGTATATTTTAATCTTCTCTTTGTGAGACAATAAGTTTAAGTTTAATGCTAATGGCGTTACCATCAGGATTTTCCTTTTTAAATAAAACATTTTTTTCTCCCCAATAGCTATCTGCATCATCACATTCAACATATAAACCTTCCTCAAGCTTTGTTGGATATTCGCTACTTATAAACGTTATAGGTTCGTACTCAGTACCATTTAATCTATAATAATTCGTCCCCTTTATGTATGGGTAGAGCTTATTCAACTTACAGTAAGTGTTTCCAGCTTCAAATGGCCAAGTTGCATCAATATCAAAAGTTAAAGATTCGCCTACATCTAACTTATTAGTTACATAGTTAAAACTAATTTTAAAAGGAAAATCATTTAAAAAAGCTGCAGTATAATCACTTGATTCAAATTTTTCTCCGAATATCACTAAATCCTCAATTTGATAGGAAAATGCCGCATTTAAATCACTGTGATTCTTTATTTTAATACTTTTATGATAATCTTCCATCCCAGGATGCAAATCTTTAATCGCTATATCCAATATTTCAATCTGTGACTCATCATCAAAAAATTGAATATCCCAGGAAATAACATCTGCTGATAACTGTCCATTTCCATTAGCTACAAAAGTAAACCAAGCAAAGGTATTTATCGCAAGCATAAGGCCAGCCATTAGAAATGCTCGATTTCTAATATGATTCTTACGCTTTTGAAGCTCTTGATAAGCTTTATGTGCATCAATCTTTTTCTTCATCTTCATCACTTCTAGCAGTAGTTACAAAATCTGCAATTTCAAGGAACACTACAATAACAAGTGGAACAAATATTAGGAAGTAAAAACCTATCTTATTTCTAGTTAATCTAGTTAAAAAGCTAAATAAAACTAATTTCCTAGATACTTTCCCAAATACTTGAGTACTATTTATTTCTGGATCAGAAGCACTATTAGCTACACCTTGAGTAGTTATCTTTTTTGCATCACTTTCTATTGAAATTATTCTATGTGTAACAATTTTTCCGGAGAAATCATCTACTTCCCCTTTATAAGTAATATCATCCCCTACTTTTAAATCAGAGAATTCAGCATCTTTAACTAAAATAACGTCTCCTACTTTGTAGACTGGTTCCATGCTTCCTGTCGCTATTGTAAAAACTCTATAACCAGCAATACTTGTGTTATTTCCAAATCTCTGAATTGCTAAAAATAATACATATAATACAAGAACAGAAACTATAATAAATTTAAATATTCCATAAATAATTTTAAATACTTTATTATCTAATATTTTCTTCATATATACCCTCTACTTTATAATGTCATAAGCATCAGTAAACTGCCTATTAACTTTTTCTAATTTTTCACAGAATATTCTCGTTATTCTATCGTTTCTCTTATCAACTTTCTCTTTAGCATGCCTAAATTCGTCTTTAAATACTTTTCTAATCTTTTCTTCTAGTACTTCATCGTTCATATCAAGTATATTTTCAATTACTCTCGATAAAGCAAGTGCTATAGCTTTTCTTTCCGAAACAGCATCTTTTTGTTTTGATAAAGTATGCATAGCTAAATAATCCATCATAAAACTTTGATCAAATTGTCCCTTAATATCTCCTACATCCGAAACATTTCTTTGAATTTTTTCTGCAACTACATCTTCGCCAGAAAAACTTTGTAAATAATTCCATAATTCAACAGCCTTTTGAAAATTAGGATTTTTAAGAATTACGTTAGTTTTTCTTATTGGTGATCTTACAACGGGAACATGTAGTTTATTTAAAGTTTGATAAAGTTCAGTACAAGTAAAACCATCTAATTGAACTTTAATCTTCTTAAGTCTATCAGCAATAGTTGCTCCATCTTTTCTTTCGGCAGTTGTTACACTTTTATCAACAGATGAAAACTTAAGAGATATTTTAATATCTTCATTTCCAATCTTAGTATTTGCTTCATATTTAGCGTCTTTTCTATCAATACAGTAAGAGTCTCCTGCAATTAAAGGTGCATGTTGCTCATAAAAGGCGATCATATTATTTAAAAGAGTAAAGATAAATCTATTCTCATAAGTATCTAAACTCTCCTCTTTATTAATATTTAATACCTTTGATGGCCTAACATCTCCTTTTTCCTCATCATAATCCTGAATAAGGTTTGTATGCTGAGTTAAATGGATAATACTTTCAACAGTAACTTTCTTAGATAACTCAACTTTAACTACTTCCTCCTCGTTAACGATAAATCGCTTAGGATTTCTTAAAATATTATCAATATAAGGAATAACTTCTTCAAACATTTCAATCCATGTATAATCAAATTGCTTACTGTCATAATCAGTATTTATTTCTAACATAGAGTTCAAATCATCTGAAAAATAATTACTAATTTCCATATTATCCATATATTCACCTTCTTACTAAACCATCTTTTTAAGTCTTAGCAAGTATTCCTTGCATTCTCCAAAATGTTCACGACCAAATTCTTGATCAAGGAACTTTATAAATCCATCTATTTCATCTCTTATATAAGCTAAGTTTAATTGTTCAAACTTACGTAAAATCTTACGAGCAATGAAATAGTCAACTCCATCTACTTCAAGTCCTCCGCATTCAACATATGTAGCAACAAAGTCTCCCATCTGTTTAACAATACGGTTACCAAAAGCAATACGGAAGTGTTTTATAACATAATCATCCATCTCATCTATCTTCTTAACCATTTCTTCCGTTAATGGATGTTTTTCTTTAGCTGTTTGAAATAATCCTTCCAAATAACTACTATTTATATTCATGGCATCTGTTGGTATAGGATCAAAAACTTGTCCTTTATCATTAATATCTATTGGTAAAGCACGGTCATATACCTTATCAGTAACGGCAAATGTTGAGTCATCGTTGTTGATTGTTCCAATATACCACATATTTCCAGGAATTTTTAGTTTTCCATCAATTAAATTCTTAGGGTCATTTGGCCAGCTACTAGAAACAAGTTCAACAATCCACTCATCACGACTAGGCATTTCAAGAATAGATAACATTTCAGCAAAATAATATTCTACACGAGCTATATTCATCTCGTCTAATACAGCAACATAAACATCATCATTGTACCCTGCTTCATACATCTTCTTTAATATTTCAGTTTCATTAAATTTCTTAGTAAACTCATTAAAATAACCAAATAACTCGGTACGATCACGCCATGAAGGCTGAACAGAAGCAATAATTGCATCATTTTTAATAAACTTACCCCAAGCATAAGCAAGAGAAGTTTTACCTGTACCAGAGATACCTTGTAATATAACTAACTTTGTACAAGATAAAGCTGAAATAAATAAGCGAATCATCTCTGATTTATAGTACAAGCCTAAACGAGAAGCAGCGAAGTTTCTAAATAATTCAACAAGTTCTTCTAAAGTAAACGTATTATTATAATTTTGCAATTTATAATTTCTAAATTCAACATCAATAGTATGAAGTTTTGTAAATCTTACACTTTCATCAAATAGATCATCATCTTCACTATCTTCACCTGTCTCTTCTCCACTTTCTTCTTTACTCTTTGGTAAATCAATAGTAGCAGATTCTTTTGGACTCAATCCCATCTGTGAAACTTTCATTGCTAGTATTTCTTCTTTTTCTGTAACTAAATCTGATACCTTTCTATTAAGAACTGCTATTTCATCAAGCATTCCCTCTTGCTCAACAAGTGTTTTTCTAAATCTAATATATTTCCTAACAAGTAATAACACTAAGAAAATAATTAAAGCAAGTATAAGCAACATAACAATAATTGCTATAACAGCTAAAACCCACTCACTAATCCCAAATTCATCCTTATAAAACTTAATTACATCTAAATAATTTGTAATATTAAATATTTGTGTAACGCAATCAATTATGCCTTGAAAGAAGGACTTAATCCCGTTAAAAAATACAGACATAAATTCATATAAAAAATTAATAAATTTACTCACAAGTATCACTACCTAACTACATTACGCTTAATTCATTCATAAACATAACTTTTCCTTTTATTACATAATTCTCTACTAATGGTAAGTTTTCTTTCTTAACCCCATCAATAATAACATAATGGAACAATTCAAATCCCTCAATTTCAGCAAGTCTTTTATCTATTAGAATCGTTCTCGTTAAATCAATACATATTGCAAACGTAAAATTACTTAAATTTTTAAACATTGATTTATTTTGAATATATTCATTATAATTAATTATAAAAACAACATTATTTTTTAAGCGATTATTATCAACCAATCTAACTAAATTTTCTAGATTCTCTCTTTCTTTAAATAGAGAAAGCGGAGTTTCAACAAAATAATAATCAATGACATCATTTGTTAATATTTTATTTAACATTTCTAAACTAAGCAGATTCATAGTTGCTTCAAATTTAACTAATTTTAATTTATCGCTTTTATAGATTTTCTCTATTACATCAGCATTATAACTCTTACTTAAAAGATCTATATCATAATTAAGTTCTACCTTGTTATAAGTCCTACTACTTCTATAGCGATAAAAATTGATTTTAAAATACTCATTTGTTAATGAAGAGAATAATTTTCTTTCCTTCAATACACCATCTTTAACAATAGGTGCAAGTTTGTTAAGCGCATCTTCATCATCATTCATCAGTTTCTTTTCGTCAACTAAAGTAGTTTTTAGCTGTATTTTAAATTCATCTATCTTGTTTAAACCATCAAAATTAATTACATCAATTATAACTGCAATAAATGCATATTTATAGCAATTATTAATAAGATATACATCTCTTTTATGTTCATCATCTAATTCATCTAAAATTTCTAGTTTCTTGCCTTTTAATTCTTTAATAACAATTTTCCCATTAAACTTCTTGACTGACTCATCATAATAAGTATTAAGTACATGGTAATAATAAGTATCTATATAGGTATCAATAAATTTACCTAAGTATTCTAGAGTATTTGCATTATTATCAATAAATACTGCAGCATAATTAATTAGATTTTTTTTCTTAAATTTAAAATAATCATTTATTAAATTCATACACTTCACCAAATTAATCCTTACTCTATTCTACCTAAATAAAATTATAACATAGAAACATCAAGTAAGAAAGGTAAATAAGTCGAAAAATGAGGAATTATTTAATTAATTCCTCACATAATTATTGATAATCTTCTACAGTTATAACATCTACATCTATAATCGGATTATTACTTGGATAAGTATAATCTTTTGCCGAATCTTTTTTATAAAATAAAATCTTAGTGGTAGAAGAAGCTTTCATATCAAATTTAAATGAATTAACGTAGTTAAAACCATCAATAACAACAGTCCCAGGAGTCTCTTCGCTTCGATTAATATAAGTCTCATCAGTCATATCCAAAAGTACAAGATTAGGATCAAATGAAAGAGTTATCATAGCTGACATACACTTCTTTTTATTTTCATCACTTAATATTTCGTAATCATCTATAGGTATATTAGCACCTTTTTCATAGCTTAGGAATGCTTCTTTTGCCTTATAATACGTAAACGCATTAGTAAGTTCCAACATAAAATACTTTTCCCCAACAGCGTCATTAATACTATAAGAGAATTTAGATGTTTCAATACCAATATTATAAGTCGTCGATAACTCTTTAACAAAAGGAAATGAAGACTTAACTTTCGTATTTACTTCTGCTGTTTGATTATTAGAGAAATTACCTTTAGGATATACAGTTATTGTATAACTATCTGTTTTTACATCCTTACGTATTACACCATTATTCTTACTAATCTCACACTTTATATTTTGAGAGCAATCTACACTTATATCATACTCAATATCAGTTTGAGTCCATACATATTCATTCTTTTGATTATTAACATCAATTGTTATTTGATAGGCATTAACACCATCCCAGTTATTTATACTGTGCTTAGAACCATTAACAGTCATAGCATTCGAATTAAAATAAAAACCTTTAGATTCTAAAATATGATTTTCTACCATATTATAAACATACCTACCTAATGTCACAGTTAAAGTTAAACAAACAACAAATATCGAAATTAAACAAGTAAGTATTTTTTTTCTTAATTCTAATTTTTTAAATTTATCGATAATACTTTTCATAACATACCTCAAATTATTTGTCTAGAATCCACAAGAACTTGAATATTCTCTAACGCATCACTATAAATTAAATCAGTTTTATAATGAGTTGGAAAATCAATAACTAGATAATAAATATTAGTCTTTTTTTCATTATAGCTAAATTCATACTGACCATCTACAGTTAATAAATTATACCATGCAGAATCCTCATCCTGTTTAAGTTCTCGTTTAGTAATCATATCAGCTTCACTCAAATTATAAGAATTATAATAAAGTCGATAACTAAGCGGCATATTAGTTGTTGTCTGAAGCTTAATTGAATACTCCAAATCAACATCACTTTGAGCTGTCTCATTAAAATTAGAAATACTAAATGCATATATATAAGGCTTATCCGAAGGAATTATTTTATCCAAATCAATATTAAAAGCCATTTCTCCCTCTTCTAACACATACATAGCTGTCTGTATATCCAACGTAAGATTTGCATTAGCGTAATAAGAAGAATAAGACCTAATTAAGGAATATATACCAACTGATAAAATAAAAAAGAAGACACATGAAAAAGAAAGAAACCTTATTTTAACCATTAACTTTTTGTTTCTTCTTAAAACACGTACATTATGAAAAAATATATTAATCTTTCTTTTCACAATAAAACTCCTTTATTCTCCTTTATATTGACTAGCCTCAAAGTTAAGTTTTAAATAGTTGGCTTCTCCTTCGTTTCTACCAATTATTGAATCCTTTTCATTGTTTGTCTCATCATTTACCCATTCAACATTAATAATCAATGGTAAAGTCTTTTTTTTCTTTAAATCATCTAAAGTAACTATACCAGAGAAAGTATTGCTCCCAGTTATATCTAGGTTTTTACCATCTAATGTTATAGATTTAACTGTAAGTATAACATCTGGGTCACTCTTATGATCAACCAAAGTTATATTATATTTGAACGCTACTTCGGTCGTTGATGGATCAATTAAAACATTAACAACTCCCTTACTTCCAGGAGCCACCTTGTTTTCTCTCGTATGCGTACTCTCCCAAGTTATATTACTAAGTTTAATAGCCTTTTCTTGTTTAGAAATATCCTGATTATCAACAAATATTTTCCAATCAGCTATGTTAACTAAAATATCATCTTTAACTTTAGATTCAAAAGCTGTAAATGTACGATTACTAAAAACATACAGTAAAACACATGATAAAACTATAACTGCCGAGAATATATATTTAAAATATTTCATGTGCTTCACTCCTATAATAAAATTATAACAAAAAAAAAGGAAAATGTCTTTAAAGAGAGACATTTTCTATTCTTTGTCATATTTTAATACCATTACTAAATGATATACTTGATAAATAAATAATACTAATATAGGTAATATTACAAATATCAAGAAACCGACAGTAGAAGTCAAGAAACCAACTACCTTACCCATTTTAGACACTGTTTTACTATGTAGGCCAAGTATTCGTTCACTTGGAATAGATACCTTCTCATTGCCTTCAAAATTATAAAGAGCAGATCTATTGTCACCAGATTTAGATTTTACTACACCAACTCTAACGATATATATATCATTCAAAGTATCATAGTAATATACTTCATCTCCCTCTTTTATATCATTAAATAAAGTATCTTTTACTATTACTAAATCACCTGACTTAAAATGAGTCAATTCAGCAGTGTTTTCATCAGTCATAATTATAAGTGTATTTCCGGCAATTTCTGTGTATCCATATTTGTTTTTAAAAAACAAAACACTTACCATACAAACTGCAAACACGATAATAACACACTCTAAAAGACCTAATAGAAAGTTTAATACACTTTTCATATTATCACCATACATACATTATAACATTTTATACAAGAAAATGACAACAAAAAATAAATATAAAAGGATATTTTTTATTTAACTAAGAACCTATAATGGTAAACTTTACAAAATATATATTAATTTTTAAAGAAAAAAAGAATATCTAATAAAACATTAGATATTCTTTATACATCTTTCCTAATAATAATGTACTTATAAACCTCATCGATTAGTTGATTATTATCATATAATTTAAATACAATTCTATAAGTTCCACTTCTTAAATTATTCTTTAGTATATAATTTAAGTGAATATTTTCTGTTGGATTAGGCGAAATAATGTATTCAAAAGTTGAGCTAGGTCTATAAGGAGAGACAGGATAATTGAATGTATTAGTAAACAAATCTCTTGCATTATATTCAACATAATCTGTACTGTTAGGTCCAGTAGTGCTTCTCTTATAAATAGTAAATCTTATATTTGGATTTTCTAGAACTGAAGCATATGTTATATCAAACTCTTCTTCATTTGTTCCTAAACTATTTAGCCCACTCTTACCATCAACTAATTGAATTCCATCATCGTTATTAACAATTATCATATTGTTACTTCCTACTACTACAATATCATATTCAGTTACTGAAGGCTCCTTATCACCACTATTATGAAGACCATCATTTGATGCAAAAAGAGAAATTCGCATCTTATATGTTCCAACCGGAAGAGTATCTCCCGTTGTAAATACTATATTCTTACTTAGATTTGAAACTTTGTCTGCAAGCTTTATTCTAAACACTCCATTACTATCGACATAATAAGTCTGCCCATCCATCGAAATGGACGCACTAGATAACTGTGATGATGAAGTTTGTGTTCCATTAACATCAAAGAATTCAATATTCAACCCTAAACTGCTACTCTCATAATTGGTATCAACTATTGATTGTCTAAGTTCAGTTTGATCATAGCTAATTCTTGTAGAGGTTGATATATCCTTAGGGGTATCATAATAGAAATAATTGTTATCAAATTTATAATTACCAACTAATACTTCATTACTTGAATCGTATAAACTATATTTCATTAAGGACCTTCTTTGTCCCCAAACATTAAAGATAGTTTCTTCTCTATCAATATGTTCTCTTAATTCAAATAATATTGTATTATTCAAATAATTTCCAGTAATAGTAGTGTCTTGGAAGTCAAATATAAATATAAATTCTTCATTAATAAAATTAATGTTTTCATGATAATAAATTTCATTATTAGTTTTATCATCATACGTGTTATTTTTATCAATAGAGTCCATCCGTATAAACTTTGACAACCGGTAAGCCACTTCATTTTCTCGATTCAGTTCTGCAACTGCACTATTATAATCAGCTTCATCAACTATATAATAGTAATAATTTGGATTCTCATCATTATAGCCGTAATCAATCATTGTTATCTTTGTTCCAACTGGAAGAGCATAACTAGATACTAATGCATGATAATTAGTATGATCCTTGCCATAGAATTCTTCCATATTATTAGAATGGGCCAACAAGGCAAAATAAGCCGTAAACTGACTTCTATTCGTAATATTAACATTAGTTGCAGCAGGTAAATCATATTTTTTAGAATATGTAATACTTGCGTCATATGCATCACCGTCAAGTATTTCGACAGAATTAATTGTTACTGTAATCGTAACTAACTTGGATTCATACTCAACTTCATCTTTCGGCACTAATGCCTGAAGAGAAATAACAACTGAACCAAATTTTAAATCCGGAGAAATATTCTTAGCGTGATACAAATAAAACATCATATTAGGAGCAAGAGATTGATTATCAGTTCTGTATTGATCAGTTCCTGAATAACTACTTTTATCTTCTTTCATAAACTTTGTTGTTCCTTGGTTAGTCCACTCAATAGATTCTGACTTCATTGTTAATCCCAAAACTGTATCGGCCTCTTCTTGTGTAGATGATAGTTTTGATACAAAGTTTGAATCTTTTAATTTTACTCCTTCAGTTAAACCATCTCCATTAAAACCAATAACATTGAATATTACATTTCCATCAGGGAAGTCTGGCATATTAAGAACAGCTGTACCTAATGAAGAATATCTAGCTGCAATTAGTTCAACTTCATACTTAATTGAAGGGGTTCCAATTTCCCACATATAGAAGTTTGAATTTGGAGGTATTGGATCAATATAAGCAGTTGTAAGTACAGTAAAATCATCATCTATATAATTAGTATAAAATCCATCTACAGTTATATCATGATTTATCGCATGTAATCCTCTGACATAAGAACCATCAGTAATGATATCTCCTGCAGTAGCTGGACTACCATAAGACATACTAGAATCATACATACCATATACATAAGATCCATTTCCATATGTATTATACATACCAAAGAAAGTCATACCATAGACATTACCAGAAATTGCTACATCTTCATCTATTGCAACATTAAGATTAGATCCAGCTAGCATGTAAAGCCTATTATTAACATTATAAGTTACCTGTTTAGTATCATCATTAATATCTACTTTAGCTTTTACTTCTTCGCCATTAATATCAACTAAACTGCTAAATTCTTGAAGCATATTAGCATTATTTCTAAGAAGTAAATCAGTATCATTTTTTATCTTTAATCTACCTATTCTATTAAAAGAATATTGTTTATTAGAAATATGGTTTGTACTATCTGTTATACCAATAAGTTCAATTGATGAATTATCTATAACTACTTCATCAGCCCTTTGAATAGATACCGATGTATTAGGATGCTGTCTTGTTCCTAATTTACCAATATAAATATTTGAAGGTCCACTTGAAGATGATGCATTACCAGAACCAAATATACTACCCGATATCTTAAAGACATGATTATTTTCGTAACCAGCACCATTGATGTTTATATCAATTCCTTGGGTAACACTTATATGGTCAAAGTCAAATATCTCACTTCCACCTTCATTAGCTTCACCACCACCGAAAACAGTTCCGCCAATTTGAATATCGCCAAGAGTAAGATTATTATTCGTTATAGCAGAGGCTCCAATATTTACTTTTGCGTAACCATATATTTCGGAAGTATTACATCCACCATAAACATTCTTTCCAATTGTTGCACCAGCTATATTAACTATTGAATTACTATTATCTGTTGAAGTTAGTCCAACTGCACCATGATTTCCTCCGCCAAATACAGAAGCTGCAACTTTTGTTGTCCCATCAACATTAACTAATGTACTACCATAAACAGTCGCTTGGTTTCCTCCACCATAAATGGAAGTAAGTATTTGAGCGTCTGTTATGTTAACAATTGTATTACCTGTAACAACGGCTTGATTTCCTCCACCAAAAATATTAGTAATTTCACCCTTATCAATATCAATATCAGTATTATTAGTAGTTCCACCTAAATTATTTCCACCATATATATTTCCAATTATTAATTCAGAAGTTGCACTACTTGGAGTTTTAATAAACGTATTTCCAACTTCTCCAGATTGATTTGAACCACCATAGACATTATTAATATTTCCAGAATGCAAATCAATATGAGTAGTATTAACACCTATCTTATTTCCTCCACCATAGATACTATCTAAAATAGTCGCACCATTTTGAGTTATATAACTTTCATTAGTAATACCATCTTCGTTATTTCCACCAAAGACATTTGATGAAGTTCCAGATATTAATTCAATATTGGCTCTATCAATATTACCTCCAGCATTACTTCCACCAAATATATTACCAACTGTAGATCCTTTTAAATAGACATTTGTGCTTGTTGTAACATCGGCATCTGCACCACCACCATAAACATTAGGTATATTGGCAGCATTAAGTGTTACATAGGTTTCTCCAGTAGGTGCTTTATTTCCTCCACCATAGACAGAATCAGTAATCTTCCCACCATTAATAGTGATATTACTTTTTAAGGTATTTCCACTTAAATTATTGCCACCAAAGATATTAACTACAGATCCAGACGTTGTAATAATATTCGATTCATTTACTGTTCCTGAATAATTTGAACCACCATAGATTGAATCCATAACAGTACTACCTTGTAAATAAATATGGTTATCAGTTACAGAAGCATTTCTACCTCCACCAAAGACATTTTTAATAGTGCCACCACTTAAGTAAACATTAATTTCTCCGAGTGGAGTTCCAGCAGCATTGTTACCACCATAAACTTCTCCGATATTACCACCATTAATTTTAACTAGTATATCGCCACAGACTCTTGGAGTATAAGTTGAACTTCCTTCACCGCCTCCAAATACTGCCGTTCTTACAATACCTTTATCAAAATTAATTGTTACACCAGAACTTGATTTATTAGTTGAGGTATTATTATCACTATTAACTGTTCCAAATGCACTTCCACCATAGATTGAACCATTTACAGTAATTTGTCCAGAGGAAGAACTATTACCAGCTTGTATACTTATAGCATCTCTTACATAAGTACCAGGATAAGATGAGTTAGAATAACCACCATATCCTCCTCCATAAACATCGTGAAGAATAGAACCACTATATAAGTTAATAGTTACTCCTCCATAGATAATTCCGGATTCATTTGGTCCTCCATACAAAGAACCTTCGACGGTTCCACCATCTACTGTAATGTTAACCTGTGATGTATAATCGCTGCTTCCTGAACCATTATTATTTCCGCCACCATAGACATTACCAACGACAGTACCTCCAAGAAGTTTGATATTGGATTTTGATGCAGAACTTAATCCTACTGCACCATAATTTCCTCCACCATAAACATTTCTTAAAATACGTGCATTTCCATCAATAATAATATTAGAGTTATTTGCTGTTCCAATTTCTGATGATGTGGTTTTTCCGTTACCTATACCAAAGATACTTCCAGCTTCGAATCCAAAAAGCATTTCATCATTAGCAACATATTCTTCTTTTCCAATAACTGCTGATCCTCCAATATAGACAAATGTATCGCCATCTAACTCTCCGGTTTGATCGGATGTTCCACCCCAACCTCCAGAGTTAGTTTCACTAGTAATTCCATTACTGCCACCAAATACACTATTATTTATTGTTCCTCCAGTAACTTGAATAATTCGATTACCATAGGTTCTTGTCCTTCCTGCGCCACCTATGATAGCATCTACTTCTCCGCCTTTTACATAGATATAACTATCATTATAATCTTTGTTTCTACTTTGAGATAAAGGTCCACCAATTAAATTATAAACCCATCCTCCTTCAATAATAGCTTCTCTCGCAGCATAATTAGCTCCACCGCCTCTACCACCAACATATATTCCATATGTATAGTTACTTGTATTACTATTACTATAAGAAGTAGGTCTTCTTGACCCAAATTTTCCACTTTTTACTATTGTATGCATCGGAATTGAAGCGGCGCCATTTTTATACACATTATTTCCCCAAGAACCTGATGCACAGAAATAAACATCTAAGTTATCATTATTCTTCCTAACTCTATCATAGTCATTTCCATATATTGCTGTTCCATCTATATAGACAGTTCCTGATCCTGATCCACCAGTAACTAAAAGAGTATTATAAAATCCACTCTCAACCATAAAACGGTAATTGGTAATATTAGTAGATGATCCAGTAGAAGCATTGTCTCCGCCCATTGCTGAGTCAAAATTAGCACGATTAGTATTATTTCTTTTAATTCCTCTTCCAATCTTAACATTAAACCATCGTCCATATAAATTTCCAGATCTATCGTCTCCTCCCCATCCACCGGATGAAGTAGATGCACTAGCAGGAGGATCACTTTCTCCTAAAGTTGCATTATTACCTGAATCAATTGTTAAATTTTCAATGACAAGGTCATTATAAGCAGCAACAAAAGAAGAAGACAAATTCCATGTGGTATTACTATTAACTCCATTATTTACCCCTGTTATTGTTACTGGCTTAGTTTGGGATGTTCCAAGAGTAGACGAAGTATTCTCACTTAATACAATTATATTAGTATCTCTAGTAACTAAATAATAATACGTTTTATCTTCATTATAAATATTTAAATTTCCATTCTCATCATAAGCTTGTAACAACTTATAATATGTACAACTTGATTGATTACAAGTACCACTACTTTGATAATTTCCTAATCCATCATAATAGCCAACTAATGAGGCGTTTCTATTTAAAACAACTTTCTCATAATAAGGACTCATTAAAGAATCTTCATTAAAAAGAACTACTTCTTTTTCAATTATTTCATCATCTACATGGAATGGAGGTCCAGATATAGATGTCTGTTGCATGATTCCATCAACCAAAGTATAATACGTTGTATATGGATTATAATTATTTCCAGATTGTCTTGAATAAACAGTACATCCATTCCAGAAATTATTACAATTTCCAGAGGTTGCACGTCCATTAGAATCATAATATCCATTCTGAGAATTGCCATATCGAAGCGAAACTTGTGTGTAATATTTAGACATATCAATTGTATCAGAATAAATTGGTTTAGTTTCTCTAACTATATTTACTGCTTTTACTTCCTGCATTGATACACTATTCAAAGCATTTATTGCTGTTGAAAAAGAGGTAGTAGAATGTTTCACATAAACAGTTGCAATAACCCACGATGCATTAAACTCAATCGTTATATCATTTGGTTTTCCATCACTTGCATAAGTAACTGGGACTTTTACACTTCTTACATAAATATCACTATTATGTGAAACTTTTGCATTAGGATACAATGTACTCCAACCATTAAAAGCTAAATTATTAGGTCTATCAGTAAAAGGATTATCAATAAGTTCAAATTCAATATAATCTTGAGTAGAATCTTTATGCAAAGGTATTGTTTTATAATAAATATATGTGTCCTGTCTTTCATCTAATGAAACATAGCCGTGATGCTCCTCTGGATTAGCAGGATCAATTCCTGAATAAGTAATTTGAACATTAACTAAATTAGAGTCATTATAAATATTTTTATTATCCATATTAGGTAAACGACCATCACTACTTGTTGTATAATTTAGTCCCATATAATAATTATAATCAGATTCTAAATCATTAACATATACGATATTATCTACAATACCAGAAGCATGTGTAGTAATACTCCTTGGGATTACATATAAAGAAGCAATATCAGGTTCTCTTTGATTGATAAATAAAGTGTCCCCTTCATTAACCCAATTAAAATTCTTCTTATCTAAGTCTTGATTAGCTTTGTTTAAAAAATCATCAACTTTATCAAGGTTAATTACACCATTCAATTCTTTATCTGTACTAGTATAATCATAAAGATTATTTTTAACCAAAACATTATTATATTTAACATTAGAATTTGTATATGCAATAGAATAAACATTATCATAGTTTGAAGAGATATCAATGTAAGTGTTTTCTATACTAGAATCAGCTATGTTATTTACAAGGCCACCAACATTTAATTGATCTATTACAGTATCAGTTAAAGTTATGCTAGCACCATTAACCGATACATTTTTTATAACACTTTGATTTTTAACATCTATCGCTAAAACACCTGTGTTAAGGCCTTCCATATTTTCAATTGATTCCTTAACATTCTTTAAATTAACGTTTTTAAATTCAGCCTTATCAAGTCCATAAAATAAAGCATAGTTATTATCTGATGAAACTATATTTAGGTTACTAATAGAATATCCATTACCATCAAAAACACCGTTAAAATATCTATCTTTCCCTCCAATAGAAGTAAAAGGTAGATTATCCATATTAATGTCGTTTGTAAGTATATAAGAAGCACTTAAATAATTAGTATTAGTTTCTTCATTTATAACTTTCGCAAAGTAAGCTAGTTCTTCACCACTAGAAATTAAAAAAGGGTTTTCTTTCGTTCCGTTTCCACCATAAAAAGAAGTTGCAACATCGCCACTCCATACATTTTCTATTGTTGCAAAACTACTAAAAGTATTTGGGGAAAATTTTGATATTAATCCAATTGCAATTATCAACAGAAAAAAAACACTAAGTACTAATCTTTTTCTAATATTTTTAGAACACTTCATACTTCCACCTATTATCATTCTAACACACTTTACTAATTAAAAAAAGAAGCAGCAAGCCTCTTATTTACTTTTTTTCAACATTGGTAATTCTAAATCATCAAGATTTTTAATATCAGCATTTACCTTAATTCGTTTTTTTATTGCTTCTAGATCAAAATTAGATTCACAATTTAAATTTTTAACAGTACTTTCAATAGAAGTTATAATACCTCGAACATGATGATTATCATTAATAAATGCCTTGTCTTTATCTATTCTAACGCGATATTTTAAAACCTTTAATACAGCATCAAAGAACTCCACTTCATCATACAATAGTGATCCTTCAAGCAATCTAAAGAACACATGAATTGGCATTTCATACAACTTATCTTGAATAGTCTTAGTAAATGAAATAGATTCAAAATCATAATTATATAATTCATCAAAAGGAATATTATATAGAAGTTCTAAAACAGCGTCAGGGTCATAAAAATCCGTAACTACAAGAGTATATAAATATTGTAATTTTAAAGATCCATCTGTAGTAAGCTTTAATAATTTCTTTTTCGACTTTAACATACCTAAAACCAAATCGACAAATAGTTTCTCTTCGACATTCATTGGTTCAGTTTCTACTTTTTTTAATTTGTCCTCTAAAGCATCTTTTATTGATATAACAGATATAGCCTGAGTATACTCAAGAGGAGTTTCACATTTCTTAACTTTATGTTCTTTTTCTTTAGCAATATATTTTTTAAATATTTTATCAAAATTAACAAGTAGATAGACAATAACAATAAAAAGAACAATAGCTATTACCTTAAAAACTAGTGTCATTGGAACAATTAAAGAAACTCGTCCAATTATCGCATCTTTATTTACTGGTTCATCATCAATATTATTAACATCTCCCCTAGTAATAACTCTATCATCATCTATACGAATAACTCGATGGGTAATAAAAGCATCATCACTCTTAAAAGTAATAATATCATCTACATTGTACTCATCATTTATTTTTACAACTATTATATCATTTACTTCAATAGTACCAGACATACTACCACTAGCAACAATAAAATATGTATAACCAAATATATTTGCATAATCCTTATGCATAAATTTAGTAATAACAACAGTATATAATGATAGAAAAACTAGTAAAGATAATATTAAATATATAAAATATTTAATCACCCTTTTTATTACTTTCATATTATCCACCTATTTTACTATTCATAGCAATTATAACATAAAACAACAAAAAAAGACTAGTATTTACTAATCTTTATCTATTTTTTTAAAATCAATTATATATTTTATTTTCTCAATTGATATATCGCTATTATTAATATTATTAACAAGATTAATAAAATCAATACTTTCTTCTAATCCAATAAGATTGTCTACTAGATCATCTTTACTTACATTAATATTAAGTAATTTATACTTTTCAAATATAATATTATTTAAATCTTCATCACTTTGAAATTTGATTTTTGTAATAAAAGTATTATTAGGATTATTAACAAAGTTGATTAATTTAAAATATTCCTTAGTATAATCTATATCTTTATCATCTAAGTCGATTTTTGGACACATCTTCTTAAAATAATCATAAAAAGAAGCACAGACATATAATGCATCTCTTATAGTAGAAGTATCATCTAATCTTTTTAAAATAATATCATTAATTTTAGCTTCATCAAGTTCTCGATACAAGCCATCAAGTTTCTTTATTTGATCATTTAATTGAACTATAATTAAGTCTTTATTAACTTTCTTAGCAAATATAAATTTAGACTCACTTGCATATTGCTTAGCTAATTTAGCACGAACCTTTTCCTCTTGCCTAATTTCTTTTAGTTTAGCATCATACTGACCCTTATATGAATCTTTATTAGCATATCTTGATAAAACATCCTTAACTATTCCTTTGTACTTATTATAATGATCTAATTCAACTACAACATCCTTTAATTCGCTAATTTCATCATAAAAATCTGACTTCTCTTTAGGAGATAAATCATCAAATTCACGATCTATTAAGAATCTATTAAAGTTCTTGCGCACTTGAGGTGTATCCTCCAAATAATCATATATTGATAAAGTACCATCCAAGAATTTACTGCTAAGCAAGAAAATATCATTAATACGTTGCTTCTTTAGATCAGTAAGCATTGACTGATAGTACGATTTATAATTATCCTTATCTGTATTATTTTTCTTAAGTAACTCTTCATTACTTCTAATATAATAACTATCAAGTTCTTTTTTAA
The DNA here is from genome assembly GCA_964458035.1 of uncultured Muribaculaceae bacterium. GTDB lineage: Bacteria > Bacillota_I > Bacilli_A > RF39 > UBA660 > CAG-582. Next base: position 19,246 of record CAYWFZ010000003.1, read on the forward strand.
ATTGCGAATATAAATTACGAATACATAATTTTAAATGAATTATAAAATTAGGACATTCCCAGTATATTTTATCAAATATATTTTTCATTGAATCCATAAAAGTATCCTTGTCTAAATTCGCAAAATATACTTCCATATACATATGCGTAAACATAGAATAATTAAAATGTTCAGCTGTCAATTTTATTTCAGCACGATCAAACAAGTCAATAATCTTATCTATAAACTCGTTTACTCTTGTAAAATCTGAAACATCAATATCATCGATATCATTAACTATATTATCAAAATTAAGTTTATTATATATATCATTAAATTCATTGTTATAGTCAAATATGATTCTATAATTTAATATTCTATCCTTCAAATCAATATAATTAGCCGTTGAATCAGCTGGTATTAAAGCATTAACTCTAGATTCCATTTCATTATAAATTCTATCTCTTAAATCTTTGTATTTCTCTAGTTTTCCCTCAACAAAAGCATTTCTACTATTAACAGCATTAATATGAAATGTTTTCATCATTTTCTTTGTTCCAGTTGTAGACTCTAACTGAAACTCTTCAATATATTTCTTATCTTCCTCAAACTGAGTTAGGTATTGATTCATTTTTCTTCCTCTTCTATAGTCAGAATACTATTATTAAGATACTTAATATGTTCGTCTACTTTTCCATAGAATTCCATCAATTCATCATCTGTTAATTTACTTAAATTAAGAAGTGGGGTTTCAATTTTCTCTTCCATATTAACCTCTTTCTAGAATTACATGCTAAATATATTATATCATAATTATTTTCATTTATTTCTATAATTTGACATATATTGTAAAAAAAAGGCTTTTAAAGCCTTTATACTATATCATCTATTCTATGGTGTATCAGTTGCACCAGACTTACTATTTGAACTAAATTGTAAGTCAAAGTTTATTTGTCCACCAGCTGCGAAGTTTTCACAGTCAACATCTTGACCTTCAACCCACATATAGATTCTTATCTTAGTAATTCCTTTTTTCAAATCTATAAATTCTTGATAAGCAGCTGCAGGAATACCAGATTCTGGAGTAGCAATATAGTTAGTTGGAGCAGCAGTAGGAGCATCCTTTGTTACTTCTTGGAAATAAGCATTATCAGTACTATTTAAAGCAACTGCAGTAGTAATTGGAGCTTTAAGTCCATAATATCCAAGTCTTGCAGCGCCATTTAAACTAGTAGTCTTTCCATAAAGAGCTGCATTTGTTATACCAGTAGGTGTATGAACATCATAATTTGGTTCCCAGAAAATTGGTGTAGCACCAGCATTTGCTAAATTTTGAATAGTACCTGTTGCACTACCAGCAGCAACGTTACCTTCATCAATGAATGCAAGTCTTGCAGCTCTTTGAATACCAGTATCTGCATCTCCGTCTCCACCTTTAACTGAAGCCTTATCTGTTAAATAGATTTTAGTATCTTCTTGAACTTGGAAGAATAAGTCAAATGCTATAAAATGTCCATCTTGTGATTTTGTTTCAGTTGATTTAGAAGCAGTTAATTCATATGCACCAGATGTTTCATTAACTACAACTTCACCTAAGTACATATCCATTTCTCCACTTGTTGATAGCTTTCCAACAGTTGATACAGGAGCTAATCTACCAGTAGAACTAGGCAATTGGTTCTTGTTTCCTGGGTATACTGTATTAGTACCAGTAATTGTATCTACTATATCTTGATTAGTTACTATAGCTTTCCAATTGACTCCATCAACTGATATTTGTAGACCATTTGCAGCAGCAACATTAACATTAATTGTACTTACTGTAACAGTTTTATTTGCAGTAAACCATGCATAAGATGTTGTAGCTAGTAAACCACCAGTTAAAAGAAGCATCAAAACAGCTAATAACAATTTTCTTTGCTTTTTTCTACGTTTAACTTTATTTTGTTTCATTATATTTCTCTCCTTTTTATTTTCTTACTAATCTTTCTTCAGTTATATCCATATGCATCTTAATGCCTCCACCTATCAAGTCATTATTACACTCTGGATCGTCACCTTCAATCCAAATTACTACAGTAAAATGGTCTTTATCTCCTGGTAAAAATTCTTTACGTTCCTCAAGTACAGCTATATCAGTAGAATAAAATTTAACCGTATCTTTTTCTGCCTCACCTGTTCTACTACTTGGTTTAGCATAAATAGTCTTTTCGCCATTATGATATATCATAACTCTTATTGATTCATCAAGATTTCGAATTGTATCATCAATATCAATTTCATACCAATAATTGATTGGATTTTCACCTGCATGAACTAAATAAAAGCTATAAGCAACATAATTAGTACCATTATGGGCACCATCTGCCTCAGTATCAATGTCTTCATTTATCCATTTAACTGAGATATTATCCATGTATTCAGCAGCACTTGCAGACAAACTCCTACTCTTGTTTTCTAAAGATCCATCTTCCGTTAAAAATATACTACTTTTTAGCATATCTTTATCAACCGATATCGAAAAATTACTAGTATTGTACACTACATACAATACCGAATACGATACAGAAAACAACAATAGTAAAAGCAGTAATATAACTTTCGAAATTCTTGAAAATAACTTTTTTCTATGAATTTTATCCGCAGTTGTAGAAACACTATAATCTCTTTTCATGTAATCACCATCTTTTTTATTGTTTTACTAGGGGGACAATAGTATCTACACTACCACTATCATAATTATATTTTAGTCCCTAATTAATATCAACAATATTTGTCAATAAATGTCGAACTATACACACTATGTTTACACAAAAACAATACATCAAGAAGAATAGTACGTTTGACTAATAATTGAACCCATGATAATATAATAATAGTGATACTTATGAATACTAAAAATATACTAAGAATAGGACTTATTATTGTTGCTATTTTTCTTGCTAGTTTTTTATTGCAAGACACATTTGCAAAGTATAGAAAAAGAGTAAATAATAACGTTGATATAAACCTTGCCAATTGGAATATCTTACTTAACGGAGAAAGTATAGCTGGTAAAGATACAATATCGAGTAAAATAATTCCGGTATTTGAAAAAAACGACTATATTGCAGAAAACGTTTTAGCACCTGGAGTAAAAGGATACTACGATATCGAAATAAACGCCAGTGAAGTTGATACATCTTTTTCTTATGTTTTTACAACCAAAGTAAGTGATGAAGAAAAATATCCTGATATTATCGCTTTTGGATATACAATAGATCCAGATAACAATTCTGAAATAATTGAGTATACTGGTGGAAGTATAACTGGTTCTATAGTTCACAATACACCATCCACTAAAATAAGAATTTATATTGAGTGGGACGATTCAGAAACAAATAAAATGACAAATGCAGAAGATACTGCCCTTGCCATTAATAATAATGAACTAACGATGAATGCCGAATTCAAATTTGAACAAATTAAGGAATAATATATTCCTTTTTTTTCATTTTTAAATTCATTGACAAATAATTAGAATGCCCCTATACTATATCACAAACAAAAAAGAATAAGTGATTGCATGAGTAAATTTGAATTTCTAAAAGCTATTCCTATAAATCAGTTAGTTTCTTTATATAATGTAACAACTGATGAAGTACTTAAAGAAAATATTAACAGCGTCTTAAAAAGAAGTAAGCCATATATGGCTGAGTGCTATAGCAGTGATCGTCACTCATACATTGAAGAATCTATTACACCAGCATATTTAAAATTAATTGATAATCTATTGCTCAAAGACTTAGGTTTTTATAATGAGCTAGTATGTCTTAGTCGTGGAAATAATCGAGGAGCAAATGCCAGCTATAACTTTTTAGATAAGCCCATGTTAATGTACTATTATCCTGGAGTAAAAGAGAGATTATTCAAATATGACATTAGATTTATGAAACAATTCCATAATATTTTCGTCTTTGGTTCAAGATATTACGGTGGAGAAAAAGATGAGAGTCTAGTTCAAGAAATAAAAAGCATCCCCGAAGTTATAGAGGCTAAAGAAAAAACAGAATACTTTAAATATTTAGAAGAATTTTTCAATAGTGAAGAAAACAGATATTATTATGAAGGATCATATAACAGTTTCATGTACATAAAAGATTATCTATATAAAATTCTAAGCAATCACAATATGGAAATGTCTGATTTATTAAAAGAAACACAAGAAAAATCCCAAATTGTTTTAGAGTACTTACAAGAAATCTGTAAATATTTATACGATCTTAAAGATAATATTGGAGAATGTAGAATCTCCGCATGTAATAACAGATCTATAACTCAGATACTAAAAGGAAGAGAAGACTCTGGACTTAACAAACAACAACTAGCAGAACTTCTAGCTTTTGGAATAACAAAAGACGAATTAAAAAAACAAGATTTTAAAGCTTTAGATAGATTAATTTATATACCTAGAAATAAACCGCGTAAAACTTTATTTTAATTTAGTTACATAATAGAAAGATAGCATCAATATGAAGAATTTTACCTGGAAGATAAAAATATTCATCTCGATCAAGTAATTCATTACTTATTTCAGGTCTATAATCATCATTTTCCTTAGATAAAACTAAATCACTTATTAATGCATCTGCATAAAGTCTGACATCAGTTCCTTTTAAATAAGCAATATTATCTTTGATATCCATAACTATAAAAACAACATCATTGTCATGACTATTTCTAGTAACTATCGAACCTACTTGTATTTCCATAAACTTCACCTACCTTATATTATGACAAAATAAAAAAAGTGTTTAACACTTTTCTATAAATCTTGCGGGTAGATAGTCATCTGCAAATGCAATTGATATATGATTAAGTGAAGCAAAATTTAGTGCTTTTTCATCATCATAATTTGAAAAATATTCTTCTTTACTAACATTTTCATAATAAACTTTATCCAATACTTGATTATCAGAAAAACTATCTTTATATCCATAAAATATATCTTGAATAAGCATTTGCACTTCTTCATCATTGATATTAATTCTATAAATATCTTTGTATTCTAATAATTCCTTTATTTTTCTTCCAAGTTCTGGATACAAAGGATATCTAAAAAAATACATATAACTAGCACCAAATGGTCCTCTAAACATCTCAAGAGCCTCAATTATCTCTTCTCTGCTTAAACTATTTTCTTCTCTTCCTTTAAATTTTTCTAAATTCCAAGAATCAACAATTCTATACTTATACTTATCGGAATACTTATCAAACAAATCATACATTCTATGATTATACATATACTTTAAGCTTAAAAGACCCTTACTTATATCAGCATTCTTATCAACAACATGGTAAAAATAAAGTGGTTCATTTAACTTAATAAGTTCTTGTGATGAACAATAATTCAAAAATTCTGGTGCTTTCATCCTTTTATTTGGTTTTTGATAAAAGTAAACAAATGCATATACTTCCCCAACTGATATATCCGAAAAAGAAAGAATTAACTTATTTTTTACATCCATAAGTAATTCTTTTAATGAATTATATTCGTAAACTCCCTTATAGGATTCCCACGAATGCTCGAACCAAATGAACTTGCCATTATTTTGATAAACAATAAAAGTATGTGTTTGATAATGTTCAGACTCATCAGATAAGCTAACAAAGTAAGATTGTGTATCTACTCCCAAATCAGAAAACAATTTTCTCTCTAATTCAACTTGCTCCCAACAATTTCCTTCCTTAGATTCTATAACTTCCTTCGCATCTTGAATAAAAGTATCATCATCAATCCATCTATAATTAATTTTTTCTAATTCCCGCATTACTGATTCATTCATATATATACCCTAATCCTTATAATACTCATTTGTAAGATAGACAAATTCTTCATAGGATAAGTCTTCTGCACGATTATCCAAAGATTTATCAACTATTTTTAAAATATTTTCAACTTTCTCTAAATCGTAGTTTTTTAAATTATTTCTTAAGTTCTTACGTTTAAACTTAAAAGAATCTCTAACAAATCTATTAAATAATTTTATATCTGTATCTAACAATTTTTCACGTCTAGTAAATTTAATAACCGCACTATCAACATTTGGAACTGGATAAAATTTATTTCTGTTAACAACAAATAGATTTTGAACATTGAAATAATAATTTAAAAACACAGTAATTGAACCATACTCTCTTGTTTTTGGTACAGATGAAAACCTTAAAGCAACTTCCTTTTGTACCATAAATACCATCTCATCAGCTTGTATAGAATCATCAATTATCTTTGTAATAATTGGCGTGGTTATATAATATGGAAGATTGCCAATTATATATAATTTATCATAACTAATATCTTTTATATCATCAGATATATTTCTTTTTAAGAAGTCATCAAATATAATTTGTACTCGATCATTTTCTAAAGCTTTTAAGTTACTAATTAACTCTGTATCAATTTCATAAGCTAAGACATAAGCCCCCGTTGAAACAAGTTGTTTTGTTAATGCCCCTGCTCCTGGACCAATTTCTATTACTAAATCAGACGGACTCGCATTAATTGATGAAACTATATTATGAATTACATTTTTATCTTGTAAAAAGTTTTGTCCAAACTTCTTTTTAAAATTAAATTTCATTTCATCACTTCCAATAAAACAATTTTATCACATAAGGTTGTGTATTAAAAGTATTGTGATATAATTATAAAAGGATGATGTCTATGAATATTAATTATTTAAAAATAGAAGAAGAATTAAATAGTTACGCCATTGAAGCAATATATGACATAATGGAAAAATGCGGAAAATTCATGACACAAGAAGAATTTGAAGCATACGAAAAAGGAATTTTAGAAAATAAAGTCATAATTGTAAACAGACCTAGTGTAGATGACGATAAATTCTTCAAGGGTAATGTCCCTGTTGCTCATGGTCCAAGAACAAAAAAGGATGGCTATGTTCATGTCTATCCATATAGATATAAAAATCAAAACACCGACCAAATTATAGATAACTATATAAACGGATCAATAATATTACATGAACTATATCATTATATAATAAGACTAGATATAAAAAATTCTAATGAAAAAACACGAATAAGATTTGGACACTATATCACAGAAGGTATGGTTGAGTTATTCACAGAACTTCACAATAAACAAAAAGCAACAAGATGGTCTGCAAGAAGGAATGTTGATGCAGCTGAAAAAATATACAATATACTTTTGGACAAAAGTGATATAAAACTAATTTTTCAGTGTAACATTGAAGAAATTTTTTCAAAATACCCAGAACTTGAAATAATATATGAAGACTATTTAAAAGAATGTAAATTCGTTGAAGGATTAACAAATATACTTGAATCCTTAAGAGAACACGCATCAATAGATACAAAAAGAATTATAGCAAGATTCAATAGGTATTCTCTATTAGAAGGTATTGAAAACATTAAACTTGAATCAGAAAATTTTCTTGATGAAGTTGATGCTAATTATTTTAATAAACAAATTGATGAATTATATACAAGTATTTATGAAGACAAAGAAAAAAGACTTAGTTAAGTCTTTTTTTATTTTCTTTCCCAGCCAAATCGTAAAACGTCATAAGTTAGTTTATGTCTACCAATCTTTTTAATTGCATAATCACTATTTGGAACTAATAAATCTAAATCGTTTCCAAGAACTCCTCTATCAAGAACAATTCCTGTTACTTTTTTATCTGAAACATAAGAAGCATCAAAAGTAACTATAGATCCACAAGGTAGATTCTTAGAAGAAGCTAAAATAACAACATCTCCATATTCTGAATCATTATAACTTGTAGTTCCATTTGCAACATAAGCACCATTACATGCTAAATAACCAGTACATAATGGACAATCTGCAGAGTACCCCGTTAAATCTCCCGTGAAAGTATCTAAAGGATAATATTTATCTGCCATATTAATCTCATTCATTTTTAAAACCATAGCTGTTAAATCCAAAGTTTTATTTAAATTTTCATTAATTACTCGATCATTTTGATTTACTACATTTACTTTTTGAAGTATTAATACTGCAAACAATAATAATAGAATTTTTGATGTTTTATTAAATTTTCGTAGAATCTTTTTCATTACTATCACCTTATATAAAAATTATAGCAAATTGCAAGAGTAAAGTAAACATTTTACATCAACTTTATATCGAAAATATTTTTCTTATATTCTCTTCTGTCGTTTCTTCGACTTCTACTAAAGATATATGCTTTAAATTAGCTAAATATTCTGCAATAGTTTTAATATATTTAGGTTCATTAGAATATTTTCGGTATGGTTCCGGAGTCAAAAAAGGTGAATCAGTTTCTAAAACAATCCTATCTAATGGAATATCTTTAATTATCTCATCAATCTTTGAATTTTTAAAAGTCATTACTCCCCCTACACCAATAAAAAACCCCATCTTAATTAACTCATGTGCTGTTTCTAAACTACCAGAAAAACAGTGCATTACTCCTTTAACATTATATTTTTTTAAACAATTAATTGTATCTAAAGTTGCATCTCTTGAATGAATAACAACAGGCAATCTATATTGTTCTGCAAGTTGTAATTGGTATTCAAATGTTTCTATTTGTTTTTCTTTTGTATCTTTTCCATAATAATAATCTAATCCAATCTCGCCTATTGCAACAAACTTTTTATTATCTAAATTATCTTCGATTAATTTCTTTAACTCTTCTAGATTATCAAAACAATTTTCTGGGTGTATTCCAAGAGCAATATAAATATCATTATGCTTTTTTGCTATATCAATCATCTCAACTGAAGAGGCTAAACTATCTGCAGCACTTATAAATCTTAATACACAAAATTTTTTGGCATTTTCAATTGTTTCATCTAAATTTGGAAAAAATTCTTTAGTTAGATGGCAATGTGTATCAGTTAACATATTAACTCCTCCTATTAACAAAAGAAGAATAAGACACCTTATTCTTCAGTAACATCAATTCTTTTAAATAATGGTTCAGGATCATTTAAAGTTGAGCCAACTACTAATCCACCAAATTCAGAAATTGTATCAATTCCAACAACATCGGTATTTAGTTGTCTAAATATTTCATTACTTGTATCTGGCAAGAATGGTGTCAACAAAACAGCTCCTATTCTTATAGATTCAAGTAAATTATAAATAACAGTTTTTAGTTCGTCATTTTTTGATTCATCTTTTGCAAGTACCCAAGGTGTTGTTTCATCTATGTATTTATTACATCTCTTAAATATTTCCATTACTGAATCAATTGCTTCAGGTATTTTTAAAGCATCCATACATTTATCAACATTTGCTTTAGCCGATAAAACAACATTTTTTAAGTCTTCATCAAACTCAGTTGACTTATCACTTTTTACAACAATATTATCAAAATATTTCTTATTCATTGCAATCGTTCTATTAACTAAATTACCTAAAACATTAGCTAAATCTGCATTAGTACGATTAACTAAAGCTGTTTCAGAGAAATTACCATCATTTCCAAACGGTACTTCTCTTAATACAAAATATCTAACAGCATCTTTTCCATATGCAGCAATATATTCTCTTGGGTCTTTATAATTTCCACTACTCTTAGAAATCTTACCACCATCAATAACTAACCATCCATGTCCAAATACTTGTTTAGGTAATGGTAAGTCTAGTGCCATTAACATAATTGGCCAAATAATAGTATGAAATCTTACTATTTCTTTTCCAACTAGATGCAAATCAGCAGGCCAAAACTTCTTAAATAATTCGTCATTATCACTTAAATATCCTAAAGCACTAATATAATTGCTTAAAGCATCAATCCAAACATAAACAACATGTTTATCATCAAAGTCTACTGGAACTCCCCATTTAAAACTCGTTCTAGAAACACATAAATCCTCTAACCCTGGTTTAATAAAATTATTAATCATTTCATTTTTTCTTGATTCTGGTTGTATAAACTCTGGATGTGATTCAATATGTTCAACTAAACGATCAGCATATTTACTTAATTTAAAGAAATATGCTTCTTCTTTTGCTTCTTCAACATCTCTTCCACAATCAGGGCATTTTCCGTCAACAAGCTGCGATTCTGTCCAAAAAGACTCACAAGGCGTACAATAAAGGCCAGAATATTCACCCTTATAAATATCTCCTTGATCATAAAGACGCTTAAATATCTTCTGTACCGTAGCAACATGTTCAGCGTCAGTAGTTCTTATAAATTTATCATAAGAGATTCCTAAATTTGCCCATAAATCTTTTGCATCTGCTATTATTTTATCAACATAATCTTTTGGAGTTACTCCTGCTTCTTTTGCTTTTTTTTCAATCTTTAAACCATGTTCATCTGAACCTGTCAAAAAGAAAGTATCATATCCATTTTGTCTTTTATATCTTGCTATTGCATCAGCAATAATTGTAGTGTAACAATGCCCAATATGAAAATTAGCACTTGGATAAAATATAGGTGTTGTTACATAAAATTTTTTATTTTCCATAAATCATTTCTCCTTATCATATATTTTTTTATTCAAATAATTATTAATAATTACTTTTGATGGATCACATAGATTCTTAGGAAGTTTGTCTAAATCAAAAAAGTTATAATCCACATGTTCCTCTGTATCTCCTAAAGAGATTTCTCCGCTGTACATCCGTGCCAAGACTCCCACAGTTAAAAAGTGAGCATATTCATTTATATCATCATTTAAAGATACAACTTTCAAATCATCTACATCTAAGTTAACTTCACATTTAACTTTTCTCTTAGCAGCGTCAAATATCGTTTCACCAAGTTTAACTTTTCCAGCAGGCAAAGTCCAGGTGCCTTCTAGACGCATATCACTTTGAGCTTTATCTTTATCTTCATTTCTCAAAATAAGCAAAACTTGATTATTCTCATTTAGTATTATAATACCTAAACCAACACCAGGCACAAAGACTCACCTCCTAACAAAAAAAATCATGAACTAATAAGGACGAGAATACATAGCCCGTGGTACCACCTTAATTCATGACTTAAATCACCTTATTTATCTTAACGCGATATAACGATTTAAACTCCAGACCCATTCGACTAAACTCTATCTTGTTTGCTTTCACCTAATCAAACTCTCTTATTAAGACTTAATTTAGCTTCTTTCCTTCGCTGTTTAACATCTATAATCTAACACAATTTAAATTAATCTTCAAGAACTATTTGCTTTTTAGTTCTAAAAAATGTATAGGAGGATTTTCATATCTATCAGGATTCCCTTGATTTTGATAACACCTAACAGATTCAATTAATTCTCCAAAATATGAAGAAAGATATTTATAAGCATTTTCTTGCTTTATTTCTTGAACAACTTCTTCATAAACCTTCCGCGCTTCATCTAATGTGATTATTTTTAAAGAAAAATCTAAACATTTTTCATCAGGATATTTTGCACAGTTTTCTGGTAAATTAGGATCTACCAACGTCCTTCCACCAAAAGTATCATAAAATGCAAGACGTGTTGTATCCATATTTTTGTGGTGCTTTAAAAAGTATTCATAATCTTCATATAAACATTCATGATCTGTAGCAATAACATTTCTCTTTCTTCCTTTATGTTTATCTACTAAATCTAGTGAGCTTACGGGTAAATATATTTTTCCAACTTCTCTTATATTACTATCAAATATTCTTTCTTCTTTAGTTCCACAACCAAATTCATGATAATAAGGTCTTTCAAAAATAGAATGTTTAAAATCAATTTCCCAATCCCTAATTAATTCAGCTAATTTAAAATTAATTGTATTTCCCTTAGTAAATTCAATATAACGGTTATCTGAATAAAACTGGTTTATTTTTCCATCAACATAACTTAAAAAAATTGTATAAGGATGATCAAAATTATCAAAGGATTTACCTTGACAATATTCTAAATATTTAACATCTTTGCCCGATGCTATTATAACATCCATTATTGTTCCGAAATTAAACATAAGATGAGTTGTTGCAAAAGAAAAACCAATCAATTTATTTCCCATCTTAATATAAAAACAATTATTACCTTTTTTCATCTTAATCGTTTTTCCATTTAAAACAATATATGCCTCACTCTTATCATAGTCATAATTAATATTTAATCCCATATTATTAAAAAGTTCATTTAACTTACAAAGAGATTCTCTAACATTATTAACTTTATATAACTTTTTATCACCTTTACTGAATATTTCTTTTCCTTCCATAAAAAATACCCCCCTTGTAGGAGATATTTTAACATTTAATTAAAAATTATCAAGAAAAATCAATCATCATTTTCTAATAACCCTAAAAGTTCCTCTATTTCTATATCATTATCGCTTACATCAACTGCTATAGTTAATTCTTCATCATTTAGTACATCTTCCATTTGTGCATTTATTTTTTCTTTAACTAATTCACTATTCTCTTCCATAAATATCTCTTTTCTAAAATACTGCTAACTAATCATATTAATAATTTCATTTAATAAATTTACTAAATAGTACACAAAATGTTTATCTAAATTCACAAGAGAAAGACTTATATATATACGTTTCATTCTATAGCTTAACCTAAATTTAGGATTAATGCTATAGGCTATTAAGAATAGTTTATCCCCCTGAATTTTATTTGAAACATCTTCAGGAAGTTCTACTTCTAAAAGAGTTTCAGTCTGTCTGATTCTTTTAATATTTAACTTTTGAGCTAATTTTTCAAACCATTCTTCATACATATATATATTCATTTCTTCACTTATATTACCGAATCTATCAAGTATTTCTTTTCTTACCTGATCAAGACTCTCTTGATCTTTTATTTCATTGATAAGTTGATGAATTTCAATTTTTATACTTTCTTCAGATACATATTCATCACTTATATGATTTTCAACTTCAATTAAAGGATTTGTATTTTCTTCTTCTAAAACTTCTTCTCCATTTAATCTCTTTATCTCATCATTAACCATCTGTGTATATAATTCTAAACCAACTGAATCAACAAAGCCAGCTTGTTCTGCTCCCAATAAATCTCCAGCTCCTCTTATAGATAGATCTCTCATCGCAATCTTATATCCGCTTCCGAGTTCTGTAAAATCTTTAATTGATTGAAGTCTTTTTATAGCTGTTTCAGTTAATACTTTAGCTTTATTGTACATTAAATAAGCATATGCAATCTTATCGCTTCTACCGACACGACCTCTTAATTGATACAACTGAGCAAGTCCAAAATTATCTGCATCAATTACAATTAAAGTATTAACATTCTGAATATCTATACCAGTTTCAATAATTGTAGTACAAACTAATACATCATACTTATAATCAACAAAATCAGTTACAATATCCTCAAGTTCATTCTTATCCATTTGTCCATGAGCCATAACTATTCTTGCATCTGGAACTAATTTAGATAATTTATCTACCTCATCTTGAATAGAAGCAACACGATTATATAAAACGAAAACTTGACCATCTCTAGATAATTCTTTATAAATTGCATCTTTAATTAAAACATCTTGTTCTTCAACAACATAAGTTTGAACAGGATATCTATTTACTGGAGCTGTATCTATAATTGATAAATCTCTAAGTCCACTCATCGCCATTTTTAAGGTCCTTGGTATAGGGGTTGCCGATAAAGTAAGTACATTTACATCATTTTTTAGTTCTTTAATTCTCTCTTTATGAGTTACTCCAAATCTTTGTTCCTCATCTACAACAAGTAAACCCAAATTGTTGAACACTATTTCTTTATTTAATAACTTATGTGTTCCAAAAACAATATCAATTGATCCGTTTTTTAACCCTTCATATATCTTCTTTACTTCAGAAGGCTTAGTAAATCGATTTAAAAGGGCTATATTAACAGGAAATTCTTTAAATCTATCTAGTGCATTATAGTATTGTTGGCGAGAAAGCAAAGTTGTCGGACAAAGATAAGCAACTTGATAACCGTTTATAATAGTTTTAAACATTCCGCGAAACGCAACTTCCGTTTTACCAAATCCTACATCACCACACAAAAGTCTATCCATTGGAACACAAGATTTTAAATCATTATCAATTTCCTTAATAGTCTTAATTTGATCGCTGGTTTCATTATAATCAAAATTAGAAGCAAAAACTAGCTCATCATCAAAAGTTTCAAAAACAGGACCCTTTATATTAGTTCTTGCAGCATACAATTTAATTAGTTCATCACTTATATCTCTAATCCTATTTTTTACTTTCATTTTTGTTTTTGCCCAAGTAGTAGAATTAAGCTTATTAAGTTTAGGTGGTGTTCCATCTTTATCAGAATATTTATATATGGTTGTTATTTTCTCAACAGGTATATATATTTTATCATTGCCTAAATAATTAATTTTAATATAATCTCTTACCATTCCGTTTTTTGAAATTGGTTCAATACCACCATATATTCCAATACCATGCTGAGAATGAACTACATAATCACCAACTTTTATATCTTCAAAACTCTTTATCTTTCTACCAATCTTCATATTATTCTTATAAACATTAGATACATGTGCATCATCTATATCAAATTCTGAAATAACGATATACTTATCAATCATAAATCCTTCATTAATTTTTACATTCAATATATTAATAGTGTTTTCTTTAATTGATCCAATATTTGAATTAGGTAAGAGTTCTTTTATAGCGTCAATTTGTCTTTCTTTAGAAAGGCATATAATTACTATATTTGTCTTACATTTAGACACGCAAAAATCTTTTAAAGATTCGTAATCACCTTTAAATTTAATAATATTTTTTGAATTATACACAATAGAATTAGAAACATTATTAATTGTTTCAACTTTTATATAATTAGTAGGATTCAATTCATCATAGTCATACATAAAATCTGTAATTAAAGCATCATTTTGATATTCTATTACATCTTGCTTTATCTTTGAAAAACCATTAAGTATTTGATTCTCATCAACAAAAAAAGTAAAAGGATCTTGCATATATTCTAGAATAGAACTATGTTCATTAAAATTAAGTTCCTGAATTGGCAATATAGATGTAGAAGTTATTTCATTTATTGATAATTGAGTCTCTTCATTAAAAACACGGATTGCTTCTATTTCATCCCCAAATAATTCAATTCTAATCGGATGGTCCGCATCAATTGGAAATACATCTATTATAAAACCACGAACCGCAAATTCGCCAGTGGAAGTAACAAGAGAAGTTCTAGCATACCCATACTCTTCTAATGTACTAATAACTTTTTCTCTATCTAAATTACTACCCTTATTTAAACTGATTTTTAAATTTTTAGAAGTCTCATAAGATGGAAGAAAACGCAAATATCCCATTAGATTCGTAACAACAATACATTTTTCATGATTTTTAATATACTCTAATGTTTCAAGTCTATTAATCTTCAAATCTGGAGAAATAGCAAGTGCGACAGACGATAAAAAATCATCCATTGGAAAAAGACAGACATCATCTGTGTATGTCTTTAATTTTTGATATATTTTATTCGAATCATATAAAGAATTAGTAACAATTAAAACATTTGAATTATTAGATTTAAAATAATTATAGTAATACAATATCAATAATTCATTAGTTAATCCACATATTCTAGAATGAGTTTCATATTTAAATAAAGAATCTAAAAAGTCCACTTTAATCACCTAGTTGTATTTACTCATTAAATCAGTAATAGTATCATAATTAAAATTTTCTATAATATCATATATATATTTAAAATTATCTCGGATATTTTTTAACTCAATTTTAGAAAAAGATCCTAAAACATAATCTTTTGTATCTTTGTCTTTATCATGAGAAATACCAATTTTTACACGAGCAAAAGCATCAGTGTGAAGTGATGCTATAATATCTTTTATTCCATTATGTCCACCAGATGAAGAATTCACTTTTATTCTAAATATCCCAACTGGCAAATCTAGATCATCATGAATAACTAATATATCTTTATAATCTAATTTATAATATTTTGCAAAAGAGGATACAGCAAAGCCTGATAAATTCATATAAGTTTGAGGCTTCAAAAAAACATATTTTTCACTATTAATGGTAGTTTCATAATAAAGACTTTTAAACTTAGATGACCATTTAACTTCACCCAAATAAGAATCAAGTACCATAAAACCAATATTATGACGAGTATTTTTATACTCGCTCCCAGGATTTCCTAAACCAACTATCAACTTCATCTTACCTCACCTCTCAAATATATTTTTATAAGTTTTATAGTTCTTCACAAAAATTGGAGGAAGAACTTGTACATAATCTTTTCCATTAAACATAGCTTCAACTAAGATTAAACTAGCAGACACTTTTTCATTATCATGAACAAAAGCTAATCTTTTTATTCCAAAATTATATTTATGCAAGACATCAAAAACTTCTGCTAATCTAGTAACGTGATGTACTAAATAAAAATATCCTTGATTTTGAATTACCTTAGATACATTTAAAACCAAAGAGTCCAAATCAATTTTTATCTCATGTCTAGCTACGGCTTTTATCTCGTTATCGTTTAATAATCTATCATCATTTACTTTAAAATATGGTGGATTACATGTAACAACATCATATTTTTCACGATTTAAAATGCTTGTTAAATTACTAACATCCGCATTAATTAATCTAATAGTTTTTAACTTATTACACTCTATAGACTTCAAAGCTAAATCATAAATGTCTTTCTGTATCTCTACACCAGTAATATCCAAATTTTTATCACCAAACTTATATTCTAATATCATTGGAATTGGTGCATTTCCTGAACATAAATCCAATATTTTATATTTACCTTTTCTCAATTTAACAAATTCAGCTAGCAAAACAGAATCAATCGAGAATTTAAAATAATCGTCATTTTGATAAATAGAATAACCATAATCAAATAAATCATTCTTTTGAAGAGAACTCATATTCTTTTTTATCTCCATCTATTAAAACAGTATACTTATTATTTAAAACATCTAGGCTAACTACTTTGCCTGAACCATCTTTTGTTTTAACAATCTCCCCCATTTTAGGCAAATATGCACGATGATCAGTGTAAACTTCATCCTCGTATGATAAACAACATAAAAGTCTACCACAAGCTCCATTAATCTTAGTTGGATTCAACGCTATATTTTGGTTTTTAGCCATATTTATACTTATTGTATCAATACCATTTAAAAATTTTGAACAACATAATTCTCGCCCACATTGTCCTAAGCCACCAATTTCTTTGGATTTGTCTCTTACTCCTAATTGATGTAATTCAATCCTTGTTTTATATTTAGCAGCTATTTCTTTGACTAAATTTCTAAAATCTATTCGAGAATCAGCTATAAAATTAATGGTCAATTGTTTTTTATCCAAAGTAAATGATGCATCTAGAAGTCTCATATCCAAATTCATTTCTTTTACTAATTGCCTAGAAAAAGTCAAGGCCTCACTTGCCTCCTTAAGATTTTTCATATATTTATTATAATCATTTTTGGTAGAGATTCGTAAAATAGACTTCATTGAATCAACATCAAAATTCTTTAAACCAGTTACATTAGTTTCACATACTTTAGCAAACTGTTCACCTTTTTCTGTATCAACAACAACAGTAACATTTTTCTTAATATCTAAATCATTGTTTCTAAAATAATAAATCTTACCAAAATCTTTAAATTTCACTCCACATATGTTATTCATATAATCACTCCCATAGAATAAAAAACTTATTAACAATTAAATCTTTATTTACATAGATAATCAAGTCATTAATGATATTATCTAATATTTTAATTCTTTTTACAATAAGAGATAAATCATTAGTAGTAATAGAGGTTAAAATTTTTTCAACATATTCTAAATTATTATACAAACATAACTGAATATTCTCATATTTTAACACATAAAACTTTTTTATCAACTTAAATAATAAATCTATTTCTTCTCTTTCTTTTTTAGATATATTTTTACTATCAGCCATCAAAGAATATTTTGGTTCATCATTTAATCTTGATGTTAAACTAAGAGCAAGGTCAAAAGCTGAAGCATATTCATCTTCAGTAATATCTAATAGATCCAAAACAGAATTATTTCCAAAATGATAATTATAAATTTCACATCTACTTCTAATTGTAGGTAAAATTGCATTAAGTTTATCAGTTATAAAAAATCCAACAATTTCACCATCAGGTTCTTCTAAAAATTTTAACATTTTATTTGCTGAAAAATCATTCATCTTATCAGCATTACAAATTATATAAGTAGAATACTTAGAAATAGATGGTTTTGTAGAAAAGCAATTAATAATATTTAGAATTTGATCTTTTTTAATTTCTTTTCCTGATTCTTTAACTAAAATAACATCAGGATTAGTATTGCTATCTATAGTTTTGCAAATATTACAACCATCATTACCTGAATTATCACAATTAATTGTTTTCACTATATCTAAAACATCAGCAAGGCACTTTTCGATATTATTTGTAAAAAGCAAAAAAGCATGAGAATTATTTTTCTCATGGAAAGAATCAATAATCAATTTTTTTATATCATCTGTTTTCATACTCACCTATATCTAATCATCAACAAAATATAAATAAAAACACCCGGAAATCCTAAAAAAGTATAGATAACAGAACTAATATAATTTATTGGAAGAAAAAAATCATATTTAATTAAAAAACAATTTAAAGAATAGACTAACAAAATTGAAAAAACAAATCTTTTTAAATATATTTTTATTTTATTCATAGCATCCACCAATTAATTATATTAATGTAATGATCCATCTATGAAATTTCTTTTCTATCCAACAATGCTCTATCTAAAGTAATAGAATCCAAATAATCTATATCTACACCCATCGGTATACCATAAGATAATCTAGAAACTTTAATTTTTTTATTCTCAAATATCTTTTTTATATAAAGTGTTGTTGTTTCTCCTTCAATCGATGGTTTTAAAGCTAAAATAACCTCAGCGTCATTCTTACAATTTTTTAATCGGTCTAATAAGCCAGACAGATTAATATCTTCTGGGAATATACCATCCATTGGTGAAATAAGTCCATTCAATACATGATATTTACCATTAAAAGAGCCAGATTTTTCAAACATAAAAACGCTTTTATAATCTTCAACTACACAAATTAAATTATCTTTTCTATCGGAGTCAGAGCAAATAGAACACACTTCTTTATCAGTTAAATGACCACATATCGTGCATCTAGTTAGCTTTTTCTTACATTCTTTAATATTCTTAGCGAAATTATCAATATCTTCTTCAGACAAATCTAACATCGCTAGCGCATATCTTTCAGCACTCTTTTTGCCAACTCCGGGAATTTTTTCAAAAGATGCAATAGAATCTTTAAGTACTTCTGGATACATCTTAGAATAAACCACCAAATTGTTTTGCATATGGTCCCATTTTTGATTCCATATCACTATCTATCTTTTTAACAGCATCATCATGAGCTATCTTTATCATATCTTGTAGTATTTCAATATCATCCTTATCAAAATCAGACACATCCTTAAATTTTACTGATTTTAAACTCTTATCTCCCATTAAAACAACTTCTACTAGTTGGCTATCACCAACATATTCTGTAGAATAAAGCTCCATTTGTTTTTTTTCCATATCTTTTTTCATTTTTTGTGCTTGCTGCATTATTGCATTCATGTTCATAAATTAATCTCTCCTAATCTATTTTCAATTTATCATTACCAAATATATCCTCTGCAAGTGTAACAGAGTTACTATCAGTATTAATAAATTCACTCTCATCCATAATATCATATTTTTTTGTTTTATCATAACTTTGCATAAAATTTTTCCAATCATCATCAGAAATAAAAATAAACTTATATGACAAATTATTAATTGAATTAAATTTATTTTCTATCTCATATAGTTTGGAATTTCCAACTATTTTAATACTTTCTGATTTAGTAAGGAATATTCCATAATTATCACTTACCACTTGTGGAACAGACTTACTAGTTATATTTAAAAGTTCAGTAGTATTATCAGCTTTTAATGAATCATTAAATTTTTTCCAATAATCAGTAAATCGTATTTTATAATCCTTATTACAATTAACAAATGTATTATTTATTCTAACATTAACAAAGTCATCACTAATCTTATAAATTTGTTGGTTTCCATCAGAATTAAGCATACTATTTACGTCAATTTTGGTGTCAACTCCGATTATTTCCCGGGAAATAATTTGATTTATTTCTCTATTTGATATTTGATTTTCTTCATCATTAATAAAAGAAATAAGCTCAAGTTCTAAAAGTAAAAAGCCATTACTGCTATAGTTCAATTTACTATATAACTGATTTAACACCTCAATAATCTTTTTTAGTTGATTAAAAGCAGCAGTTGAAATATTTTTCTTTTTCATATTGATTGCTTTATCAATAAAATTATCCAAAATTTTATCAATAAATATTTTAATATCTATTCCAGATTCTTTAATATTTCTTAAAGTTGCAACTAGACCATCAATATCATTTTTAATAATAAAAGAATAAAGCATATCAAGTTCTGCAGTTGTTACGGTTCCAAAATTTGACTTTATAATATCCATGCTTATATTGTCTGAGACCTTAGACAATTGATCTAATATACTAAGTGCATCTCTCATACATCCATCGCTTAAAAAAGCAACTTCATTTAGTGCATCTTCGTCATAATTAATTTTTTCTAATTCGCATATTCTCTTCAAATTATCATAGATAAGATTTCTATCAATACGTTGAAAATCAAACCTTTGACAACGTGATAAAACAGTAATTGGAACCTTTTGTATATCCGTAGTAGCTAGAATAAAAACAACGTTTGAAGGAGGCTCTTCTAAAGTTTTAAGAAAAGCATTCCAAGCTTGATTAGATAACATATGAACCTCATCAATAATATATACTTTATATAAACTATTAGTTGGTGCAATGCCTATATTATCTACTATTTCCCTAATATCATCTACACTATTATTACTTGCAGCATCCATTTCAATTACATCAGGAGATGTATTAAAATTAATACAGTTGTCGCACACGCCACAAGGAAGTCCATCCTTAACATTCAAGCAATTTAAAGTGCGAGCGAATATCTTTGCAGTACTTGTTTTACCAGTTCCACGAGGTCCCGTAAACATATATGCGTGAGCAATTTTATTGTTAATAATCGAATTCTTTAATATATTTTTTATATGATCTTGTCCTACAAGTTCGTCAAAGTTAGTAGGTCTATATTTTCTATATAAAACTTTATAATCCATTTTATATCACCTAATAAAATTATATCATAAAAAACTCTTATCTTTTACATTTATCTTTAAAAAATGTTGATAACTGTTCTTTGTAAATATGTTGTTGAAAACTATCAACACACTCAATCTTTTCAAAACAAGTTTTATTATATTCTTTTTTATAATCAGGTTTATCAATAAGATAAAAAACAGTTCTAATTCTTGCCTGTTTAATAATTTCTTTACACATACTGCAAGGCTCAAGGGTTACATATAAATCGCATTCATTTAAACGCCAATCTTTAAGTTTTTTCGTCGCTTTTCTAATAGCAATTATTTCTGCATGTCCCATAATATCGTTACATCTATTGCGTTTATTATATCCTCTTCCTACAATTTTATTGTTGAAAACTACTATTGCTCCTACAGGTACATCATTATTTATATAAGCTTTTTTAGATAATTTTATAATTTCATCAATATAATTGTTCATAAGATTCTCCTCATAAAAAAAGCACACACAAATAGAGGTTAATATGGCTGCTATCTTCCGATCCTGACCAGGGTTATAACATATTTGTTGTGCAAATTAATTATAACATATTTTTTATATAAATAAAGTATTTTTTACCTTGCAAATATTTATTTTTTTTAATTCCATTTTCCTTTTTCACTAATTTTTGTTTTTTGTTCTATTTTTATATGCAAATATCGATAATTTACTAAAAAAGTCATCACTTTTTTAATATTTGTAAAAAAATTATATCAAATATTTAAATTTATTAATTTGAATGTTCCACGTGAAACATAACAGAAAGTAATTAATTTTTTTCAATAAGAAGAAATGCATCATATGTTTCACGTGAAACTATATATTTAGTAATAATTATAAAAGTGAACTTTAATGTTCCACGTGGAACATTACGTATAAAGTTATAGCATATTTCAGTAAACACCGATATAATCATATAATATTTCATGCATAGTTTTATAATAAGGAGCTTATTAATAGCAAACAATATTGCTTTTCAATGTTTCACGTGGAACATTATTATTTAAAATATAGTTATTTTGTAAAATATAAATAGAAATTTCATTATGTTCCACGTGGAACTATGCATTTAATGAACAATTAATAACAACAAACGATAATTTCAATGTTTCACGTGGAACATTGCTCTTAAAATATAATTATTCTATAAAATATAGGTAAAAATTTTATTATGTTTCACGTGAAACTATGCATTTAATGAACAATTAATAATATCAAATGATGATTTTAATGTTTCACGTGGAACATCATGTATAATTTACAACTATAATTAAATAAATTTGTAATAAAGATAAGACTGTTTAAAGTAAATAATTGATGAAGAAAACATCAATATATATCAATGTTTCACGTGAAACTATAAAAAAGAAAAACAATGTTCCACGTGAAACATATAAAAATCATAAAGTTATTAATATAATATAAAAATCAAATTTGTAATATTTGTTATTATCATTATATTAATATGAAAGAGTATAAAAAAAGAAAACACTATTCCGCATTTTCTTCTTCAACTATATCTAACGATTCATCAACCTTATCAACCACACTTATAGTAGATACAAATTGATTTTCTTTTAAATTAATTAGCTTAACTCCTTGAGTAACACGTCCTAATTGAGAAATTTGTTCAATAGGTAACCTAATAAGCATTCCAGACTCTGTTATAATCATTAAATCAGAATCATTGTTAACAACTTTATGTGCAACCAATGCTCCATTTTTTTCAGTAATACTTAAGGCTTTTACACCTTTACTACCTCGCTTAGTCATTCTATACTCATTTACAAAAGTTTTCTTACCATATCCGTTCTTAGTAACAACTAAAATATTATCCTCTGGTTTTCCAACTTCCATACCTGTACAATAACCATCACCATCTAAGTTAATTCCTCTAACACCTGAAGCAGTTCTTCCCATAGGTCTTATTTCATTCTCATCAAACACAACCATACGTCCAGATGTACTAGCTAATATTATCTTAGAAGCTCCATCAGTTAACTTAACATCAAGTAGTTCATCATTTTCTCTCAAACTAATTGCGATTTTTCCGCTTGCTCTAATATTTTCAAATTCATCAACCAAAGTACGTTTAACTATTCCATTTTTAGTTGCAAATGTTAAATATTTACCAGCAGACTCCTTATTATATGAAACAATTGAATTAATTTTCTCATCTTTTTCAATTTGAAGTAAATTAATTACAGGTAATCCCTTAGCTTGTCTAGAATATTCAGGAATTTCATAACCCTTTATCCTATATACTTTACCTTTATTTGTAAAGAAAGTTACATAATCATGCGTAGAACAATTAATTAAATGTTTAACATAATCTTCTTCATTTGTAGACATCCCCTTAACTCCAACTCCACCTCTATGTTGAGATTTAAAAGTATCAGATACACATCTCTTAATATATCCTTTATCAGTAAGGCTTATTATTATATTTTCTTCAGGAATTAATGATTCATCATCAATAAAGTCGACAGCTGTCATATCTATATATGTACGTCTCTCATCACCATATTTTTCCTTAATTTCAAGTAATTCTTCTTTAATAATGTTTAAAACTAATTGATCATCAGCTAATATTGCCTTATATTCTTCTATTTTCTTTAATAATTCATCCAATTCAGCAAGAATCTTATCTTTTTCAAGAGCAGTAAGTCTTCTTAAACGCATCTCAAGTATTGCTTCAGTTTGAATATCAGTTAGTCCAAATCTATCCATTAATGTTTGTTTTGCTTGTTCATCACTTCGAGAATTTCTAATTATTTGAACAACATCATCAATATTTTCAAGAGCAATCTTATAACCATTTAAAATATGAACTCTCTCTTCAGCTTTCCCTAAATCAAATTTAGTACGCCTAATAATTATTTCCTTTTGATATTCGATATATTTAGAAATAATTTCCTTAAGTCCCATTGTTCTTGGTTTTTGTTGATCTAACATAAGTAAATTAATACTGAAATTAGTTTGTAAAGCTGTTTGTTTATATAAATTATTTAAAACTACATTAGCATTAGCTTCTTTTTTAAGAGTAATTACAATTTTTACACCATTTTCAAGGTTTGTTTCTTCATGTAAATCAGCTATACCATCAAGTAATTTATCACGAACTAACTCAGCTATACGTTGTTGAAAAAGTTTCTTATTAACTTGGTAAGGTAATTCAGTAATAACAATCAATTGATGACCATTATGTTCTTCAATTGCAACTTTACCACGTATTGTTATTGTTCCTTTACCTGTTTCATAAGCTCTTCTAATACCTGAATTACCTAATATTACAGCTCCAGTAGGAAAGTCTGGTCCTTTTACATATTCCATTAATTCTTCAGTAGTTATATCATGATTGTCGATATAAGCAACACATCCATCAATAGTTTCTCCTAAATTATGAGGAGGAATATTAGTTGCCATACCTACGGCTATTCCCACAGTACCATTTACTAGTATATTAGGGAATCTACAAGGAAGAACAGTTGGTTCAGTTGTTGTGTCATCAAAGTTTGGTACAAAATCTACTGTGTCTTTCTTAATATCTCTTAATAATTCTAAAGATAATTTTGAAAGTCTTGCTTCTGTATAACGCATTGCAGCTGCGCCATCACCATCCATAGAACCAAAATTACCATGTCCTTCAATCAAAACATTTCTAATTGAGAAAGGTTGTGCTAAACGAACCATAGCATCGTAAATTGAAGAATCTCCATGAGGGTGATAATTACCCATAACCTCTCCAACCGTTTTAGCACACTTTCTAAAAGGTTTATCAGATGTGTAGCCATTCTCATACATAGAATATAGAATTCGTCTGTGAACGGGCTTTAAACCATCTCTAAGGTCAGGTAGAGCACGTGCAACTATTACACTCATTGAATAATCAAGAAAAGATTCCTTAATTTCTTCAACTATATTTCTTTTTACAATATTTCCATCCATAACTCATACCCTCCTACTACACATCAAGATTAACAACATATCCAGCATTTTCTACTATAAAATCACGTCTTGGTTCAACATTATCACTCATTAATAAATCAAATGCTGCATCTGCTGCCATAGCATCCTCAACTGTAATTTGTTTTAAAGTTCTCTTTTCTGGACTCATAGTTGTCTCTCTTAATTCAATTGCATCCATTTCACCTAAACCTTTAAATCTACTAATTTCCTTTTTAGTATTTTCTGGAATAGTTGAAAGTATTTCTTGTAATTCTTCATCAGTCATTGCAAGTTTTTGATTCTTACCATATGTAACTTTATATAAAGGAGGAGTTGCTGCATAAACATATCCACCTTCTACAACAGGTCTAAAAAATCTATAGAATAGTGTTAACAAAAGTGTTCTAATATGTGCTCCATCAACATCGGCATCGGTCATGATTATAATCTTGTGATATCTAAGTTTTTCAATATCAAATTCATCACCTATACCTGTACCAAAAGCAGTAATCATACTTTTAATTTCTGCATTAGCTAAAGCTTTATCTAATCTAGCTTTTTCAACATTCAATATTTTACCTCTTAAAGGAAGAATAGCTTGTGTCATATAATTTCTTCCATCTTTTGCACTTCCACCAGCTGAATCACCTTCGACTATAAATATTTCACATTCACTAGGATCTTTACTTTTACAATCAGTTAGTTTTCCCATAAAATTAATACTATCAAGTCCACCTTTTCTTCTCGTTAATTCACGAGCTTTTTTAGCAGCTAAACGTGCATGAGCAGCAGTATTACATTTATCAACTATCATTTTAGCTTCAGTCGGATTTTCCATTAAAAATCTTTCAAAACCCTCTTGAAAAAGGTCAGATGCGATTTTACGAACTTCACTATTACCTAATTTCGTTTTAGTTTGTCCTTCAAATTGTGGATCTGGATGTTTACAAGATATAATCATAGTTACACCTTCTCTAACATCATCTCCAGTTAAAGCATCATCACTATCTTTTAGAAGCTTATTATTCTTAGCATAATTATTAATTACTCTTGTTAAAGCAAGCTTTACTCCATCTTCATGAGTACCGCCTTCAACAGTATGAATATTATTCGTAAATGAATAAATATTTGAATTATATCCATCATTATATTGCATAGCAACTTCAATCACAATATTATCCTGAGTACCCTCAACGTAAATAACATTTTCATGAAGCGGAGTCTTATTCTTATTAAGCATCTGTACATACTCAATAATACCTCCCTCATAGTGATATGTAGCAACCTTCTCGTCTTCTCTTTCATCTCGAAGCATAATTCTTAATCCCTTATTTAAGAAGGCCATTTCTCTCAATCTTTGTTCCAATGTATCATAATTAAAAATTGTCGTTTCTTTAAATATTTCAGGGTCAGCTTTGAATCTTACTTCTGTACCTGTATTATTCTTATCACATTCCCCTATTACTTCAAGTTTTCCAGCAGGTTTTCCACCATTTTCAAATCTTTGGAAATGTATTTCTCCATCACGATAGACTTTTACTTCAAGCCAATCAGATAAAGCATTAACTACAGATGCACCAACTCCGTGAAGTCCACCAGAAACCTTATATCCTCCACCACCAAATTTACCACCAGCATGTAAGACAGTAAAAATTGTTTCAATTGTAGATAAACCAGTTTTTTCGTTGATTCCTGTTGGCATTCCTCTACCATTATCTCTTACTCTAATGACATTTCCTTTTTCAATAGTTACTTGAATTTCTGTACAATATCCAGCTAGAGCTTCATCAACTGAGTTATCAACAATTTCCCAAACTAAATGATGAAGTCCCCTTTCACTAGTAGTACCAATATACATACCAGGACGTTTTCTTACTGCCTCTAATCCTTCAAGTACTTGAATTGCACTATCATTATAATCATTTTTCATAAATTTCCTCCTTAACGATTCCATTTTCAACTCTAAATATTTTACTATTAAGTTTTAATTTATCTGAAACCTTATCTAATTCTGTTGTAGTTACAAAAGTTTGAATATCATCACTTATAAACTCTAATATATTATTTATTTTTTCTTCATCTAGCTCACTAAATAAATCATCTAAAATTAATATTGGAATGTCTCCTTTTTTATCTTTAAAAATCTCAATTTCTCCCATTTTCAAAGATATTATTGCGTTTTTTTGTTCTCCTTCTGATCCATAGTCTTTTAAACTATAACCGCCTAAACAAAAATCAAAGTCATCCAAATGAATCCCAATATTAGTTCTTCCTAAAACAATATCTCTATCTTTTTCTTTCTTATAAAGCTTAATTAAATCTTCTTTTGATTTATTAGAAAAATCAGACTTATAATTTAGTACAAGTCCATCCTTACCAGCTATTTTTTTATAATTTCTACTTACATAAAAGTTAATATCATCTATAAATTTTTGCCTATAGTCATAGACCTTCAATCCAAGTTCAATAAGCTGATCAGTCAAAATATCTAAATAGTCTATCGATGCATTTGCATTTAAATAAAGAGTTTTAAGATAAGAATTTCTCTGTTTTAAGACCTTATTGTAGTAAGTTAATATCTTCAAATAATCATTAGAAAACTGTGATAATTCAATAGTTATTAACTTTCGTCTAGTATTTGGTGTATCTTTAATAAGTTTTAAATCTTCAGAAGTAAATAAAACAACATTAATATTTGATAAATAATCAGTAAGTTTATCAACATTAGTATTATTTATCTTTACCTTCTTCGAATTATTTCTAATTATCACTTTATAATCATTTTTATAATTTGTTTCAACAGTTCCCTCAATTCTCGTTAAATCAGAATTATTTTTAATAATAACTTCTTCTTTTGAACCACGAAATGACTTAGTAAGTGCAAGTACATATATAGCTTCAACTATATTTGTCTTACCCATTCCATTTTGACCAATTATAATATTTTTTGAAGGATTAAAAGAAAGTTCTAACTTTTCATAATTTCTAAAATTAAGCAGTTTTAAATTTAAAATTTTCATTTTAACCCCCTTAATTTCAATTTTAAGTGATTTTTTACTAATAAGGTACACCTATACCACATATTAATTATATCACAGTTTAGATATATAAAAAAGAAATTTATGCTCCATAGCTCCTTTTTTTCTTTAAAAAATGATCTAGTTTCATTGATTTAAATAATTGGTTATTAATTATATTCAAACTAATAGATAATTCTACAAAAACCCCATTATTAAAAGTAATTACTGTAACATTCTTTAGGGCATTATAATAAACCTTATCAACATTCATCATATTTATCCAAGAAACTGTCTTTAATCTTGGAGAGGACGTTGGAAAAAAGATTAATCTATTAGAACCACTTATAATTATTGGAGTTTTATATTTTGATCCAGTAATAATTTCTGAACTTTTTAACCTTCCCATAAAAGTACTTCCATATCTCAAACAATTTCTCTTAATAATATTATTTGGACTATCATTTACAACAAACATATCTTTATCATCATAAACCAAAGAAGTATTATTTCCACAAGGCAATATCGCTAATGTTTTTTTGCGTATTATATATTTATCCATAATTCACCTCCGTTCTTGAGGTCATACACTAGCATAAGAAAACTAAAAAAAAAGTCGAAAAAAAAGGAATACTTCTAAGAATTCCCTTTTAATAAGTTTTTATTGGTAAAACTAGTTGAATTAATGACTCATCAGAGGCTGATTTTATAATAATTGGTTTAGAATCACTATTCATACAAATAATTATATCTTCATCTTCAATACTTCTTAAGGCATCCATCATATATTTAGCACTAAATGATATAGATATATCTTCATTAACATTTCTTTGAACATTTATCCTATTTTCAGCTTTTCCTATTTCTGATGCAAAGGAACTAATAATTAATTCATTTCCAATAGCTTCCATTTTTACAATATTCTTTTCTTTACTTTGTGTAAGTAATGATGCTCCATCTATTGATGAAAAGTAATCATTTAACTTAGTAGATATAATATATGCAAACTCAGCAGGAATGAAATTTGAAGTATTAGGATAACTACCATTTAAAAGATTAGATTGAAATTTAATACCCTCATATTTAAACATTATTTTATTCTCAAATATGTGAATTTCAACAGTTTTATCATCTTCTGTAATAATTTTATCTAATTCATTAATATTTTTACCTGGAATTACAATATCAACTGCATCATCATAAGGTGTATCTAAATTGATTGTCTTCTTTGCTAGTCTATATGAATCAGTTGCAACACATTCTAATATGTTTCCATTTATTTTAATATTAATACCTGTTAATAATGGTCTTGATTCTTGAGTTGAGACAGCAAATATAGTTTGTTTAATCATTTTCTTTAATATACCTGACTTTAATTCAATATGATGAGTATTGTCATTTAACTCTATTTGTGGATAATCAACACTATTTAAACAATTTAAATTATATTGACTAGTTTCAGTATAAATTAATATTTTTAGACTATCTATAACTTCAAAATTTACTACATCACTAGGAAGCTTCTTTATTATTTCTAGAATATATTTACTCTGAATAATAATCTCTCCTACTTCTTCAATTTTTTCAATTTTATCTTCTGGTATAAAAGATTTAATAGTTAAATCAGAATCACTAGCTGTTAAATATAAGCCTTCTTTAGTTAACTCAAATTTAACTCCGTTTAATATAGGTATAATATTTCTAGTCGAAATAGCTTTACTAACATTTGTTAGTTGTTCTAATATAATATTCTTCTTAATTGAAAATTTCATAAAAAATTCCTTCTTTCTTTTTTTATTTATTATTATATTGATATTATTATTAGGGTTGAAAAAGTTGAAAACTCAATCGAACCTTTATTTTATGTAGTTTTTAGTTAAAACTTATTATTTATATTTGTTAACAAGTCCTAAGTTTTTAACATTAATTTGAAATTTTTACTTTAATCTCTTTAATTTCATCTTTTAATTCTTCATTCTTTTTATATTCTTCATCAATCTTATCACAAGCATGTATTACTGTAGCATGATCTCTGTTAAATTCTAAACCAATTCTCTCAATTGTTTCTTCGGTCGTCATCTTACAAAGATACATCGCAACTTGCCTAGCTTTATTAATATTAGCTGTCCTTTTCTTACTTTTCAGATTTTCAACAGTTAAATCATAGAACTCAGCAACTGCTTTTTGAATTTTTGCTATATTATTTGTTATATATAGAGAATTTCCAATATAATCTTTCAAGTTTTCTTGAGCAAATTCTAAATTAATCTCTTTAGGAGAATACATTGCTGTTACTGCATAAAGTCGATTGATTGTTCCCTCAAGATGCCGAACATCGCTTTCACAGTTGTTTGCTATAAACTCTAAAACTTCTGGCTTTATAAGTGAGGATACTTCCGTTCCAGCAATTTTATTCTTTATTATTTTTAACCTTAGTTCGTAATCTGGAGGAGTAATATTAACAGTAATTCCCCAATTAAATCGTGTTTTTAATCGATCTTCTAATACTTTCAAATCATCAGGTGATCTATCACTACTAATTATGATTTGTTTTTGTCCCTGATGTAGGAAGTTAAAAGTATTAAAGAACTCATCTTGCGTTTTAGCAGCACCGCCTAGGAATTGAATATCATCAATTATTAATACGTCCACATTCCTATATTTATCTTTAAATTTTTGCTCTAATTCGTACTTTTCTTCATCTTTTTTATATAAATTAGTGAAATCCGATATAAAAGTATCACTTGTAACATACAAAACAGATTTATTTGAGTTTTCTTTAATATAATTTCCAATCGCGTGCATTAAATGCGTTTTACCAAGACCACTTTTTCCATATATAAATAAAGGATTATAAACTTTTCCGGGTTGTTCTGCAACAGATAAACCAACCATAGCAGCAAATCTATTAGTCTCCCCTATTACAAAGTTATCAAACGTATAATTTGGATTTAAATTTGAATTATCTTCTTTAAACTTTGGTAAATCCACAGCTTCTTCAATAACGACTTTTTCACTATTTTCAGAATATCTATTTAAGTCTTCCTCTATGACTACCTCAAAAGAATATGAAATATCAGAACACTGTTCAATAGTCTCCTCTAAGAGGTCTGTATAATGTTCTTTTATAAAATCCCTTGAATAAGAATTAGAAACTTTAATTATCAAGGTTGAATCATCAATTTTTACTAATTCTGAGTCATTAAACCATATATTAAAAGAAACACTACTAGTATGTGATTTTAAATAATCTAAACATTTATTCCATAACTCTTCTCTGTCCATAATAACCACCCTGTTGATCTATGATGCCATAGTTTCATTAACTACTTAAATTTTATAACTTTTTAGTTGAAAAAGTAAAGAGTAATATTATAATTTTAGTTATTACCACAATTTTCAACAAAGTTTTCAACTCTTAATGTACTATAATATAGTATTTTGTCGTACTTTTCAACCTTTTCAACAAATTAATAAAAAAAGTTTTCATTTATAGTGAAAAGTTTTAAGATATAAACGTTGAAATAGTTGAAAAGCCAAATTAAGCTGTTGAAAACGTTAAAGTTATGAACAAAGATTAAAAAAACATAGTTTTCTTTAAATATCCTTAATTTTATTGACTTAATCAATTTAATATAATATAATAACCTTGCTTTGAGATTGCATCAGTTTATTAATCTGAGCAAAAAGAACCGGAGGTGGACATTTATGAAAAGAACTTATCAACCAAATAATCGTAAGAAAGCAAAAAAACATGGTTTCTTTGCACGTAAAAATACAAAAATTCTAAAAACTAGAAGAGCAAAAGGACGCAAAGTGCTATGCAAATAAAGCCACAAAGTGGCTTTTTCTTATATAAGTAGGAGGTATTTTAATGAAAAAATATGAAATAGTTAAAGAACATAAAGATTTTGATAATATTATTGCCTCTGGTAGATATAAGAAATCTAAGTATTTTATATTATATAATAAGGAAAGTAATTTTGATTATCCAAGATTTGGAATTGCCGTTGGAACTAAAGTAGGGAATGCAGTTACAAGAAACAAGTTAAAAAGACAATATAGAATGATATTAACAAATAATAAAAAGTTGTTTAAAAATAAACAAGATTATATTATAATAGTTAAAAGAAGTTCACTTGATGTAAGTTTTAAAGAATTAGAGACGGAATTAAAAAGAACTTTAGAAAAATAGGTGAAGATATGAAAAAGAAAATAGTAGTATTATTCGCAATAATTTTATTAACATTAACAGGTTGTACAAAGTACTTATCTGATGATAACAATAAAAGGGTAGTGAATGAGAAAACTGGACAGAATCTGACAGCGAACATTTTGTGTTTACCAGAAGATAAAGAACTACTTGAAGAATACAAAAAGTATGAAAATAATTTGAGTGTTAAATTAGATGAATTACCAAAATGCGAAAATATGAAAATATATGAAAAGAAGTCCTACAATGGACTTTGGGTTGGACTATTTGTTCGACCACTAGCATGGTGCATAATTAATTTAGGAAAGCTTTTTGGAAATTATGGTGTATCTGTTATGGTAATCGGGTTATTAATCAGATTGATAATGATGCCAGTATCTGCAAAAACTGCTAAACAGCAAGAAAATATGAAGAAAATTCAGCCAGAAATGGAAAGAATTGAAAAGAAATATGCAAATAAGACTGATCAAGAGTCAATGATGAAGAAAAGTCAAGAAACATTAGCTTTATATCAAAAGTATAATATCAACCCAATGAGCAGTTGTTTGATATCTTTTATTCAATTGCCACTATTCTTCGCTTTCCTAGAAGCAATAAACCGTGTACCGGCAATATTCGAAAATTATTTCTGGCGTTTCCAACTAGGAACAACACCTCTAATTGGTATTAAAGATGGAAATTATTACTATATAATTCTAATCGCTTTAATACTAATATTCACAGCACTATCATTTAAACATAGTATGTCATCAATGTCATCATCACCTGAACAGGTTAAACAGACTAAATATATGTTGATATTTATGACTGTGTTTATTGGTATTGCATCATTTCAACTACCATCTGCAATTGCTCTTTATTGGGTAGTAACAAATGCATTTAATGTAGTTCAAATGGAAATAATGAAGAAGAGAGGTTAATTATGCAAGTAGAAGTATTTGAAGGAAAAGAAGAAAAAGAGGTTTTAGAAAGAGCTTTAGAAAGCTTAGGAGTAACAATCGATGATGTAATGTATTATGTTACAAAATCCAAAGCTGGTCTTTTAAAAAAAGAAGTAGTAAGTGTACACATTGCAACTTA
This sequence comes from uncultured Muribaculaceae bacterium, assembly GCA_964458035.1. Taxonomy (GTDB): domain Bacteria; phylum Bacillota_I; class Bacilli_A; order RF39; family UBA660; genus CAG-582. Next base: position 52,774 of record CAYWFZ010000003.1, read on the forward strand.
TGAAAATATTATTGATTACATAAAAGATTATCTTGAATCTCTAACTAAAGATATGGGGCTTAATGTTACGTTTGAATCTAAAGTAAGAGATAAACAAATTACCATAAAAATGTATTCTGATAATAATAAAATACTTATTGGAAGAAATGGTCAAACCTTGCAAGCTTTAACAACTATAGTAAAACAAGTAATATTTAATAACATAAATTGTTATCCATATTTAATATTAGATGTTGAAAACTATAAAGAAAAGAAAGTAAAATACTTAGAAAGACTTGCTAAAAACATTGCAAGAGAAGTAGCATCTACTAAAAATCCGGTAGAACTAGAAAATATGAATTCTTATGAAAGAAGAATTGTTCATAACATTTTAACGGATAACCCACATGTTTATACAGAAAGTGTTGGAGAAGAACCTGAAAGACATGTAGTAATTAAACCAAAAGAGGATTAATTCCTCTTTTTATATGCTAAAATTTGTAGTAAACTAAATAATAGTACAATAGGTGAATATTTATGCTATAATAATAAAACGTTTAAAGGAGGAGAAACTATGGATGAAAATATATGCGCTATATCAACTTCCTTAGGAGTAGGGGCAATATCAATTGTTAGATGTTCAGGCCCAAATGTTATCGAAATAGTTAATGAAATATTTGATGGGACTGATCTTACAAAAGTAAAAAGTCATACAATTCATTATGGTCATATTGTATTTGACGAAGAAATAATTGATGAAGTATTGATTTCTGTAATGCGTGCACCTAAAACTTTCACAAGAGAAGATATAGTTGAAATAAATTGTCATGGTGGAATATCTCCAACTAATAAAATATTAGAAACTTTAATTATTAAAGGTATGCGTTTAGCTATGCCAGGGGAATTTAGTAAAATTGCTTATTTAAATGGAAGAATTGATCTAGTGGAAGCAGAAGCAATAAATGACTTAATCCTTGCAGAAACAGATGAGCAAAGAAAATATGCTATAAATAGAACAATGGGAAATCTTTCAAAGTTAATAAAGGAAAATCGCGGAAAATTAGTTAATTTACAGGCTAAATTAGAAGTAAATTTCGATTATCCTGAAGAAGCCGATAACATTGAAATGACACATAGCTTAGTTAATCAAGAATTATTAACAATAAAAGAATCGTTGGAAAAACTACTAGATTCCAGCAGAGATGGGAAATTAGTGCGTGAAGGAATAGATGTTGCAATAGTTGGAAAGCCAAATGTTGGAAAGAGTAGTATCTTAAACCACCTACTAGATGAAAATAAAGCAATTGTTACTGACATTGCGGGTACAACGAGAGATATTGTTGAAGGATCAATTACCTTATCGGGTATTAAATTAAATTTAATTGATACTGCTGGTATTAGAAAAACTGATGATTTTGTAGAACAAATTGGTGTCGATAAGTCTATTGAAATGATAGATAAAGCAGACTTAGTTATTTATGTGTTTAATAATAATGAAAAGATAACTAAAGAAGAATTAGATTTACTTGAAAAAATAAAAAATGTTCAAAAGATTATACTTATAAACAAATCCGATTTAGAAAGTAAAATAGATGAGAAAATATTAAATGATTATAAAATTGTTTATGGAAATACAATTGATGAAAATGGGTTAGATTCGCTAAAAAAGACAATCATTGATATGTTTAAATTAGAAGAGATTAAAAGTAAAAATTATAATTTCTTAGCAAATGCGCGCCAAAGTTCATTAGTTGCCAATGCCTTAAGTTCCATTAAGGAAGCTTTAAAGAGTGTAGAAGCAGAAGTTCCCTTAGAGATGATTGCAGCTGATATTAAAGAAGCTTATGACACACTAGGTGAAATAATTGGTGAAACATACAAAGATGAATTACTAGATGAATTATTTTCTAATTTTTGTTTAGGAAAATAGGGGAAGTGATAATATGAAATATGACATAATAGTAGTAGGTGGAGGACACGCTGGATGCGAAGCAGCTTACGCTTCTGCTAAGCAAGGACTTAAAACAGCTCTTATAACTTCAAATAAAAATAATATTGCTGATATGCCTTGTAATCCTTCGATTGGAGGAACTGCAAAAGGTATAGTTGTTAGAGAAATTGATGCATTAGGCGGATTAATGGGACGAATAGCCGATATATCTCACCTACAAATAAAAATGCTTAATTCAGGGAAAGGACCAGCCGTTAAATCTTTAAGAGCACAAGGAGATAAAGTTACATACCCAAAAAACATGGTAAAAACATTATCTTCACTTGAAAACTTAGATATTATAGAAGAAATGATTGAAGATTTGATTGTTCAAAATAAAGATATAAAAGGAGTAATAAGTGCTACAAATAAAGAGTATTTTTGTGACGCCTTAATTTTAACAACTGGTACATATTTAAAAAGTAAGATTCTTGTTGGGGATAAATCAAAAGAAGAGGGACCTCATGGTGAAGAATCATCAAAGAATCTATCTAATAAATTAAGAAATTTAGGATTTGAAATACAAAGATTAAAAACAGGTACTCCTCAAAGGCTAGATCCTAATACGATTGATTATTCTAAACTTACAGAAGAAAATGGAGATTTAACACCTTGGACTTTCTCTTTTGACTTAGAGCCATCTTATGATGTTAATAACCAAAGAAAGTGTTATTTAGTATATACTAATGAAAACACTCATCAAATAATAAGAGATAATTTAAAAAAGTCCGCTATGTATGGAGGATATGCTGAAGGAATTGGACCAAGATACTGTCCTTCAATTGAAGATAAAATAGTTCGCTTTGCGGATAAAGAAAGGCATCAACTTTTCTTAGAACCAGAAAGTGACTTTTACCCAGATTTATATTTACAAGGATTTTCAACATCAATGCCAATAGATGTCCAAGAAAAAATGGTTCACTCATTAGTTGGTCTTGAGAATGCCAAAATATTAAAGTATGCTTATGCAATCGAATATGATGCCATAAATCCTTTACAGATGAAACCATCATTAGAATCTAAAATTATAAATAATTTATATACAGCTGGTCAAATAAACGGAACAAGCGGCTATGAAGAGGCAGCTGGACAAGGTCTAATAGCTGGTATAAATGCTGGATTAAAGTTAAAAGGAAAAGATCCATTAATCCTAAAAAGAAATGAATCATACATAGGTGTATTAATAGATGACTTAGTAACTAAAGGAACAAAAGAGCCATATCGATTACTCACATCACGTGCCGAATATAGACTTATTTTAAGACACGATAATGCGGATTTAAGACTACGTAAATATGGCTATGAAGTCGGTCTTATAAGTGATGAACAATATAAAAGATTACAAGAAAAAGAGGATAGTATCTCTAATTTAACTAATGATTTAAAAACTATAAAAATTCATCCAAAAGAAATTAATAATGAAATAAAGGAAGCTTTAGGAATAGAAGAACTTACATCGGGAATGAGTCTGTATGACTTATTAAAAAGACCACAAATAAAAATAGAATATTTAGTAGAATATTTAAATAATGAATATAAAAAAGATATATTAGAAATAGTTGAAATAGCCATAAAATATGAAGGATACATTTCTAAAACAAATCGTGAAGTAGAAAAAATGTTAAAATTAGAGAGCAAGAAAATACCTAAAGATATAGACTACTCTAAAATAAAAAATCTTGCAAGTGAAGCAAGACAAAAGTTAGAATCTGTACGTCCTGAGACAGTAGCCCAAGCATCTAGAATCAGCGGGGTTAACCCAACAGACATATCTATATTAACAGTATATTTAAAAAAGGAATATGCAAGTGAGGCAAACCATGAATAGAGAAACATTCGTATCTTCTTTAAAAAAAGATTTAGGTATTGATCTTTCCAACGAAGTATTAAAAAATCTAGATTTATATGCATCATTTTTAATGGAATATAATGAACACACTAATCTAACAGCTATAAAAGAAATAAAAGACATTTATTTAAAACATTTTTATGATTCTCTAACTATTGTAAAAAGTATAGATTTAAATAAAATTACTACTGTATGTGATGTAGGTACAGGTGCAGGCTTCCCTGGAATGGTGTTAAAAATAGTGTATCCACATTTAAATGTTACTTTAATAGATTCAAATAATAAAAAAATAACCTTTTTAAAAGAATTAATAAAAAAGTTAAATTTAACTAATATAAAAACCATCAATTCAAGAAGTGAAGATTATGCGCACAATCATCTTGACTGTTTTGATTTAGTAACCGCTCGTGCTGTAACAACACTTCCAGCCTTGATTGAATTATGTTTACCACTTGTAAAAATAAATGGTTATTTTATACCATTAAAAGGAAATGTAGAAGAAGAAATTAATATTTCAAAAGATATACTAAATACTTTAAACGGATCAATAATAGATACTTATAAATTTACATTGCCAGAAGAAAATTCTATAAGGACACTTATAAAAATAAAAAAGAATAATGAAACTCCAAAAGGGTATCCTAGAAGTTACGATAAAATCAAAAAGTCATTGAAAAAATATATAAAATAAAGTAATATTATAATAGGATATATAAATAATAAAAGGGGAAATATTTCATGAAAATGGAAGCACAAATAAGATTAATTAATATTGATAGTATTATTCCAAATAGATTTCAACCTAGACTTCAATTTGATGAATCAGCGCTTGCTGAACTTGCTGCATCTATTAAAGAACATGGAATAATTCAACCTTTGGTCTTAAGAAGAGTAGGAGACAAATTTGAGATAATTGCTGGTGAAAGAAGATTTAAAGCTGCAGAACTAGCAGGATTAACGAGTGTACCTGCAATAATATCTGATTTAGACGATAATGAATCGGCTGAAGTTGCAATAATTGAAAATACTCACAGAAGAAATCTATCACCTATTGAAGAAGCAAAATCTTATAAAAAATTACTTGATAGAAAATATGTTACCCAAGACCAGTTAGCTGCAAGACTAGGAACAAGTCAATCAAATGTAGCAAATAAAATAAGACTACTTTCACTTGATGAAACTGTTCAAAGTGCATTATTAAAAGAACAAATTAGTGAAAGACACGCCAGAAGTTTATTACGTGTAACAGATAAATTTAAACAGGTTGATTTCTTAAATAAAACAATAAACGAAAAATGGCCAGTAAGAAAACTTGATGAAGAAATAGATAAACTACTTGGAACATACAAAAAAGATTCATCAACAACAGGAGCAATTAATGCTAACAGCAGAATAGATGTAAATGTTGATGATATAGTTAATAATTCAACAGATATTTTATTAGATAGTGATTATACTCCGGTTAATTATGAATATACTTCTAAAATAAAAGATGATACTAAAAAAAGAGATTCATTATTCTTTAATAATTTAGAAAATGAATCTGCTAATATGGATCCAACTCTTAATTTTGGTTTTAACCCTTTTAAAAATAGTGTCACAACTGAAAATGCTGTGGAGAGAGACTATGAATTATTAGAACTTGATGAAGATGAAGATGAAGTAGATGATACCGAAGAAACTGCAAACACAAAACAAGATGTAAAAGAAGTTGTAGTTGAAGAAGAGTATAAAACTATGGATGATGTAATAATGGGGATTAAAAAAATTATTAAAAAAGCAAAAGAAGCAGAAGTTCCCATTGAATTAGAAGAATTTAGTTTTGACAAATTCTATCAATTCATTATTAGAATATATAATGATACAAAATAAACTAGAACATAACAGTTCTAGTTTATTTTATATATGCAAGTTCTGTTCCAGATAGAAAGTAGAGTAGGCTTTTTGATTTAGCATCGTAATTACCCGATATTGGATTCATTGGTACTGCAACGACATTTTCTGGCTTTGTATACCAATCTTCATCTGTATCTTTTAAATAATCTTCCATAGTTGCAAGCCAAATGTTTTTTATCAATTTTGAATAAGTTTTAGGAGTTTCTTTATTTTCATCATTGCCTGCCCAAATAAGCATTAAAGCTTCTTTATTATAGCCACATAACCAATAATCATTATCTGTAGTACCACTTTTTATTGCATATTTATGACTTAATTTTCCATTTAGATATAAAACGGTTGGTGAATAATAATCAACAAAGTTATAGTTATATGTATTTCTCATCATTTCATTTATAATATAAGTAATTGATTCATCTAAAACTCTTTCTTCATTTATTTCTTTTTCATAAAGTTTATTGCCATTAATATCTTCAACCCTTCTTATAAAAAAAGTATCATGTTTTATTCCTCCAGAAGCTAAAGTAGAGTAGGCTGTTGCAAAATCCAACATATTAATTTCTTTGGCACCCAAAGCAAGAGATGGGTTAGGTGATAACTCTTCCTTAAGTCCACAAGTCTTAAGGGTATTAACTAAAGTGTCTTCTCCTAAAAAAAGATGAGTCTTAACAGCATAAATATTATCAGAATATGAAAGAGCAGCCGCCATCGTTATATCTTTATTTCCGTAGGTATCTCCATAATTTGTTGGAGTATAAGTTTTATTTTCTCCAAATACAAAAGATGTTTTTTCGGATTTAAAAGTAGATGCAGCAGTCATTCCATTATTTAAAGCAGCGTAATATAAAAAAGGTTTAATTGTTGATCCTACTTGTCTTTTAGCTTGTGTAACACGATTATATTGACTTTTAATATAGCTTTTACCGCCAGCGAGTGCAATGACTCCTCCTGTATTTGGATTAACAACAACTCCTGCAATTTGATTATCGTCATTTTGGTCATTTTCCTTAATAGCATTTTCCATAGCCGTCTGCGCATCTAAATCCAAATTAGTAAATATTCTTAAACCTCCATCACTTAATAAATTTTTAGGAATACTCTTAATATTTTTTAGTTCTGCTAATACGGAGTCTTGATAATACATCAGTGTATCTAGATTATGGTTCTGATGCTTTCCATAGACATTCATATTATAGAAATCCAAATTATTAAATTCATCATTATTAATAATATCATTATCTTTTAAAAAATTAGCAACTACACTAGTTCTTTTTAGAAATGACTCTCTGTTACTTATTGGATTATAATTATTTGGGCTTTTTGGGATACCTGCAAGTGTTATAGCTTCTTCTGTGGTAATGTCACTTATATCTTTATTAAAATAATACTGTGCAGCATCTTTAACACCATATATCCCTTGACCAAAATAAATAGTATTTAAGTAACCTTCCAATATTTCCTTTTTTGAATAATGTGTTTCTAATCTTACAGTTAAGAAAGCTTCTTCTATTTTTCTTTCCCACGTTTGATCAAACTCTAAAAATAAGTTTTTTACATATTGTTGAGAAATAGATGAACCACCTCCAACAATTTTTCCAGCTTTAGCATTTAAATAAAAACTCTTAATAATTCTTACAATATCAAATCCGAAATGATTATAAAAATGTCTATCTTCAACGTTAACTATAAACTCTAAAAATTCTTCATCTATATTATCTAAAGAGACCCATTCAGAGTTATTTGATCCTTGGTATATTACATTATCTTTATTATCATATATATAATATGAGTTAGCAGTATTAAGTGCAATAGGTTCAGTAAAATAAGCAAAAACATAAACTCCAATGACAAAGACAATACTCAATATAAACATAAAAATACCAATTTTTACTAGACGTTTTACATGTCTCATCCATATCACCATTAATATATTGAGACAATTTAAAAAAAATATGATAAAATATGCAAATAGGTGAGGAAATGGAAAAACTCAAATTTAAACTTCTATCAAACAATAAAGAAATCATAAATACAGATGTAGCATATTATAAAAAAGACAATACTATTAATTTTAAAATAAACGATGATTTATATAAACTAGATACAAAAAAAATAATTCTTACAAAAATAGATAAAGAAAAAGAACTAGTAATAAATTTTAAGGAAAAAGTTATAATAATTTATGCTAAATGCGAAAATATTACACTAGATTATCCTATGTTAGAATCAATCGTTAAAACATCAGAGAAATCAATTAATTTATCCTATACATTAGAGGAAGATAAACTACTATCTAACACCATAGTTATAGAATTTTAATATTTTTATTGACAACACATAATTATATGATAAAATTAGTATTGTTTTAAGTATCAAGTGACTAATTGATGACTTACATATAATGTTTTTGTAATTAGGAGGACAAATCATGAAAAAAGTTAAAATATCACCAGAAGAGTTAGAACAAATGTCACATGCAGATGTAGCAAATATTGTCTTAAAAGAAAATGGCAAGAAGATGACTATCCAAGATCTATTTAAAGAAGTAATAAGAATAATGGATCTTCCAGAAAGCTATTTTGAAAGCAAAATTGGTGATTTTTTTGGATTATTATCCACTGATAAAAGATTTATAATGTTAGAAAAAGGTTTTTGGGACCTAAAAGAGAATCATTCAACAAAAGTAGTAATCGAAGACGAAGAAGAGGAAGAAGAAATTGTAGTTGATGACGAAGAAGAACTAGATGAAGAAGAGGAAGAAGAAATCAACTATGACGATGACACTGTTGATGATGACGATGACGATGATGATTTAAAAGATTTAGTTATCATGGATGAGGGTACCGAAGAAGATATGATGTAAATAACCATTATATAAGAAAGAGAGGTGTCCTATGCTAGAGAGATTAGAGATTATATATAATCGTTATAAAGAGGTTGAAGCTGAACTTAATTCGCCAGATGTATTAAATGATTATACCAAGATGACAAAACTATCTAAAGAAAAAGCGGATTTAGAAGTAACTGTTGAGAAATATGAGGAGTATAAGAAAATTACTGACGAAATAGAAGAACTAAAAGAATTAATTAATGATCCCGAAATGGGTGAAATGGCTTCCCTTGAGTTAGAAGAAAAACAAGCAAGATTGCCAATACTTACCCATGAAATAGAAGTACAACTTATTCCAAAAGATGAAAATGATGGAAAAGATATTATTATGGAAATTCGTGGTGCAGCAGGTGGAGATGAAGCTAATATATTTGCTGGAGATCTTTATAGAATGTATACTAGGTATGCTGAAAAACAAGGTTGGAAAACAGAAGTATTAAATGCTGCTGAAGGAACAAGTGGGGGATATTCACAAATTGAATTTTCTATAAAGGGCGAAAGTGTTTATTCTAAGTTAAAGTTTGAAAGCGGATCTCACCGCGTTCAAAGAGTTCCAACGACCGAATCTCAAGGAAGAATACAGACATCCACTGCTACAGTTGCTGTTATGCCAGAAGCAGAAGATATTGATTTCGAACTTGATATGAACGAAATTAGAATCGACATCACTCGTTCATCTGGTTGTGGAGGACAAGGAGTAAATACAACTGATTCAGCTGTTAGATTAACTCACATACCAACTGGTATAATTGTCTATAGTCAAACAGAAAGAAGTCAAATTAAAAATAAAGAGATTGCTCTTAAAATAATGAAAACACGTCTATATGACTTAAAATTAAGAGAAAAAGAAGAAGCTGAAGGAGAACTACGAAGAAATAAAATCGGTACAGGAGATAGAGCAGAAAAGATAAGAACATATAACTATCCACAAAATAGAGTAACCGATCATCGTATTGGATTCAGCGTAATGAACCTTGATAAAGTCATGGATGGAGACTTAGATGCTATAATTGAAGCTTTAATAACAGAAGATCAAAGGATTAAACTTGAATCCAACTAAGCCAAACTATTTAACAGACAAAGACTGGGAATTATTAAATAATAAATATAAAAACATGCACAGGATTATTAAAAAATTAAATAATAATTATCCTGTGCAATATTTAATTGGAGACGTTTCATTTTTCGGGTATAAAGTACTCGTTAATAAAAATGTTTTAATTCCCCGTTTTGAAACAGAAACATTAGTTGAAAAAACTATTGAATACATTAAGAAGTATAATTTATGTTCTGGCGATGTTCTAGAAATTGGAACAGGATCAGCCTGCATACCAATTGTTTTAAAAAAAGAACTAAGTGATCTAAATATAACTTCTATAGATAAATCAAAAAAAGCTTTAAGAGTAGCCAAAAAGAATATGATTAACAATAAGGTTAATATCAATTTAATTAAAGAAGATATATATAAATATAATCCTATCAATAAATATGATATTTTAATAAGCAATCCACCATACATTAGTGAAGACGAAGTAATCGATGAAAAATGCAAATATGAACCTCAAATGGCTTTATATGCAAAGAATAAAGGCCTTGAGTTCTATGAGTATATAATAAAGACGAGTATTAGATATATGAAAAGAAAAAGTTTACTTGCATTCGAGATAGGATATAAACAAGGTGCGTATTTAAAAAAGTATGCTGAAAATTACTATCCAACTGCAAAAATAACTATCGAAAAAGACCTATCGGGAAAAGATAGATATTTATTTATAATAAATGAATAAAATAAAAAAATTCTCCCCATTAATATAGTAGAAAGGGAGATTTTTTTATGAAACGTCTATTAGTAATAGTTGCCATAATTATGACGTGTTTAATAAGCAATAAAGAAAAAGGAATAGTTATTCCTGAAAGTTCTATTAGATTTAGAGTTGTTGCCTCATCTAACACTGTAGAAGATCAAGTAAATAAAAATAAAATTAGTAAATCATTAAGTTCCTATGTTACAAGTATGATAAAAGATGCGAAAAATAAAGAAGAAGCATCATTGATATTAAATGAAAACTATTCATCAATTGATGAATATATAAAAAACTATCTTAAAGACAATAATATAAATACAACATATAGTTTGAGTATTGGAAGAAATTATTTCGACAGAAAAAGTTATAAAGGTGTTAAATATCCATCAGGTTATTATGATTCACTTGTAGTATCATTAGGAAATAAGCAAGGGGTTAATTGGTGGTGTGTAATGTATCCACCTCTTTGTTTAATAGATGAAAGCGCAGAAAATATAGAATATACAACTTTAGTAAAAGATATGCTAAATAGATACAATATTTAGCATATTTTTTTTGTTCATTTATTAATAAAACAATTGGGATGCGAATATAAATATGGTATAATAAAAAAGACTAAGGACGGAAAATCATGAATAAAATGAATCTTGAAGAATTAAGCAGAGTAGTTCCTATAATAGCAATTAACAATGTTGAGTTAACGGATGAATTTGATTATTTTAGAATCGTCTCGTTAGAAAAAAATAAATATGATAAATTAGCAAAAAACCCATTGTTCTTTTTTTCATACAGTTTAGAAAGCGAAGTTAATGATGGCTGGTATCCAAAAGATTTTGATTTAAGAAAAAAAGCCAATGATATAATTAAGAATAATCCCAATATGACTTTCGTCATAGAAGAGGGAATGGTTGATTCAATTGAAAATAAAAATGCAAAATTTATTGTAGTTCCAAGTATAAGTGATGCCATAGATAGATTATTTGAATATACTAAGAATAAATTTAAACCAAATGTCGTAGGAGTAACAGGAAGTGTTGGTAAAACAACAACAGTCGGACTAATTGAATCCGTGTTAAAAGAAAAATATAAAGTACTTAGAATATATTCCAAAAGGATTACCCCTATAATATTAAAAGCTAATATTATTAATTTCTTAGATGAAAAAATAGATTATATTGTATTAGAGTACTCAATATATTATCATGATCATGTAAAAATATTAAGTACACTTTTACCACCAACTATTGCATGTATGTTAAATATTTCATCATCTCATATGGGAGTAGATACACTTAATACATTAGATGATATATGCGTTAATAAAGCGGAAATATTAAGGTATGCTAGATTGGGTATAATTAATATTGATGACGAATATTTGAGAAAACTAATATTTTCTGATTATGGAATTGAGTATCATGGAGACGTACTATTTGAATCGTATTTAGATTATATTGATATGGTAACGCCTACAGATATAGAAGTAGATGGAGATGAAATAAAAATAAATGAAATACTAAAAGTAAAACCTTTTATTTTAAGTAAGTTAGCCAAAACTCAGTATAAAATTGCTGGAGAAGTGGGTCTTCTTTGTGGACTATCAAAGGAAGAAATTGAACGTGGTTTAAATAGCTATGCACCTGTTGAAAATCGTTTAAAAAGTGAAACTGCATTTGGTAAAAATATCATATTTGATGGTGATATTACAACTTATGAAAGAATGAAAGAACTATCAGACTTAGAATATGAAACTTCTTATTTAGTTATAAGGAAAGTTGGATCCAACGAAAATACTCTAAGAATTTCAAATATAACTGATTTTTTCACTAAATTCAAACGCGTATTCATATTTGATGATATTGAATACTTGGATGAATTTAAAAATCACGAAAATGTAACAATAGTTAATAATCATGATTTCATGAATGATTTAGATGGTAAAATAATCTATCACTACAGTGGATATTATCGTGTCTGGGACTCATTTGATGAAAATAATTTAAATATATATGACAGAGAAAAATATCCGATAATAAAGGAAAAAGTATCAGAAAACAAAAAAAGAATTAGGTGAATTTAATGAAAAGAATATTATTGCTTCATGGTTGGAATTATCGAAATTATACATCTCAAACAAAAGAGCAGGATGCATGGCACAATAGAACTAAATTAGTTAATGAATTAGTAAAGAAATACAAGGTTTATAAAATAAACTTTCCTGGATTCTGTGGAGAAAAAGAACCTAAGCAGGCCTGGACATTAACCGACTATGCTAAATATGTTCATACCTATTTAGAAGAAAATAATCTAAAAGTTGATTATATATTAGGTTACTCGTTTGGAGGTGCTGTAGCTATTACTTATAATCGATTGTACGATAATAATCAAAAACTGATACTTATTTCTCCTGCAATTATTAGAAACTTTAAAAAATCAAATAATTTTATAAAGACACCAAAGGTACTTAATCCTCTAAGGAATAAAATAAGAGATTTTTATCTAATTCACAAAGTCAAGACAAATGAAATGGTTTATGGTACAAAATTCCTACGTGCAACATATCAAAATATTGTAAGAGTCGAATTACTAGATGAAGTAGAAAAAATTGATAAAACAAGGCTAAAAATAATTTATGGAGAAAAAGACACAATGGTTAATCCTAATCGCGTTTTAGACAATATTAATAAAGAATATAAGGACAGAATATTTCTTATAAAAGATGGCGGACATGATATTGCTAATACTCATGTTAAAGAAATAATGGAAATAATAGGTAAATAGGTGTATTTACCTATTTTCATTTCATTTACACAGCAATATTGAATAAAGTAGTATTAAATAATATAATAAAAATATAAAAATCGAATGGATGATAATATGAAAAAAATGATAATAGATGGTGGTCATGATATTAGTGGTACAATCAAAATAAGTGGTGCTAAAAATTCAATAGTAGCACTTATACCAGCAAGTATATTAACTAATGGAAAATGTGTAATAAAAAATGTCCCTGATATAAGTGATGTAAAAATACTTTTAGACACCTGTAGATATTTAGGATCAGAAATAACTTTTGAAGACGAAACTTTAATTATAGATAATAAAAATGTTGAGAATAAAGAAATAGGAGAAGAATTTGCATCAAAATTAAGGGCATCATACTATTTTATGGGGTCTCTTATAAGCAAATTTCATCATGCAAAAATAGCCTGTCCAGGAGGATGTGTAATTGGGTCAAGACCTATTGATATTCACTTAGATTCCTTTAAAAAGATGGGAATCGATATCGAAGAAACCGCAAATGAATTTATAATGGATGTTCAAGAATTAAAAGGAAACAGATTTTATTTAAATTTTCCGTCTGTTGGAGCAACAATTAATATAATGTTAGCATCTGTCCTTGCGTCGGGTAAAACAGTTATTGAAAATGCAGCAAAAGAACCAGAAATAGCTAATGTAGCATCATTCTTAAACTCTATGGGAGCAAAAATATTTGGTGCTGGTACTTCTAAAATAACAATAGAAGGAGTAGAGTCACTAGCTGATGGGTTTGTAGAAGTAATTCCCGATAGGATAGAAGCAGGAACATACTTAATAATAGGTGCGCTTCTAGGAAATAATCTGAAAGTAGAAAACATAATTGAAAGCCATATAGAATCAATGTTATATAAATTAAAAGAAGCTGGAGTAGAATATACAAGTGAAAATGGTTCTATTACAATATCAAAAGCTACTCATTTAAAGCCAATTAACATAAAAACAACCGTTTATCCAGGATTTCCAACGGATTTAGGGCAACCTATGTCAGCATTCTTAACTCAATGTGAGGGAGAGTGTATGTTTGAAGAGACAATATACGAAAACAGATTAAGACACATCCCCCATTTAAACTCTATGGGAGCAAATATAAAAGTATTTGACAATCGCGCCCTTATAATTGGTAAAACACCTTTAAAGGGACGAAAAGTAAAAGCAACTGATCTACGTGCAGGAGCAAGTATGTTAGTTGCTGGATTAATTGCAGAAGGTAGAACTGAGATATCTAATATTGAACACTTACTTCGTGGATATGAAAGAATAGTTGATAAATTATCACAAGTTGGTGTAAGCATAAAATTAATTGATGATTAAACAAAAAATGTAAAATAATATTGCAAAAAGATATAAATATGCTATACTAAACAAGTAATGAATTTCTATAACTCGATTTATGGGTTATGGCGGAAGGAGGATTTAGATGAAAAAGAATACACATCCAAATCAAGTTGAATGCACTTTTAAATGCGCATGTGGAGCAACATTCAAAGCTAAAAGCAATAAAGAAGAACAACTATTAGAAGTATGTTCAGAATGTCATCCATTCTATAAAGGAGCTACTAGTAATCGTAAGAGAACTGGTAAAATTGAACAATTCAACAAAAAATATAATCTTGATTAAGATAGAACTAGCTTATGCTAGTTTTTTAATTTGTATATTTTTGGTATAATAAATATAGGTGATGATATGGGAAAAGTAGGATACTTAGTAAAAAGGATAAAGGGAATGAACTTTAGTAATATGTTCAAAACAGTCAGTTTAGTTTCTAGCAAAACAAAAAAGCCAAAAATATTTGTTTTATTCGATATTATAAATTGTGGTTTAAGATATCAAGCAGGGTACGTTGATTATAATTTATATGAGATGTATAAAATGAATCATGCTGAAAGAAAAACAGTAATCACTAGAGGAATCAATAATGATATTATTAAAAAATATAATAATATGAATGAAGCCTATAAATTTGAAGATAAGGCATTATTTAATCATTTATTTAATAAATATTTAAATCGTGAATGGATATATCTAAAAGAATCAAGTGTAGATGAGTTTAAGAAGTATTTAAAGAATAAAAAAGAAGTAATTGTTAAGCCATTGTCTCTATCATGCGGAAAAGGTGTAGAAAAAATAGAAGTAAAAAAATGGGATGTTCAAGAACTATATGATCATTTACTTAAAACTGATCAAACACTAGTAGAAGATGTAGCAATACAAAATAAAGTAATAAATAAAATTTATCCTCACTCAGTTAATACTATAAGAATAGTTACTTTAAATAAAGTGGTGGTTGCAGCTTTGCTTCGCATTGGAAATAAGGGAAATGTAGTTGATAATTTTAATCACGAAGGAATGGTTACGACAATTGATATTGAAACAGGTGAGATAAAATACCCGGCAATAGATAAAGCTGGAAACGTTTATAAAGTGCATCCTGAAACTAAAGTTAGTATAGTTGGAACAAAAATACCAATGTGGGATAGTGTAAAAAAATTATGCATTGAGGCCTGCGATATTGTCCCAGAACTAGGGTATGTTGGATGGGATGTTTGCTTAGGAGAAGATAAACCATTTTTAATTGAGGGAAATGATTTCCCTGGACATGATTTATATCAGCTACCTGTTCACAGGAGTGACAACTACGGAATGTTACCACAATTTGAAAAAGCTATGAAAGAAGGAAAATAAATGAAAGTTGGAATAGCAACGGATCATAATGGGGTAGAGCAAAAAAGAGAGCTAATTGAATTCTTAAAAACTCTTAATTATGAAGTAATGGATTTAAGTGAATCAAATACACCAATAGATGATTACCCAGATTTTGCAGAAAAAGTCGCTACATGTGTAAGTAATAAGGAAATTGATCAAGGTATACTTATGTGCGGAACTGGGATAGGTATGTCAATTGCTGCTAATAAAATTAAAGGAATAAGATGTGCTAAAGTAAGTAATACAGATGAAGCAGTTTTAGCTCGTGAACACAATGATGCAAATATAATTGCTTTAAGCTATAAAATGACTTTAGATGAACTAAAAACAATAATTAAAGCCTATTTAGAAACAGAATTTTCTAATGACGAAAGACATATAAGAAGAATTGATAAAATTAAGAAAATAGAGGATAGAAATGTTTAAATTAATTGTATATCTAATATCGTTAATGTTATCTATATTCGCCATATCAGGACTAAATATAAATCATATATTTAAGACTAATCATGAAAACGAAGCTAAGTGTTTTTATATCCTACTTATTATATCTTTTACATACTTAGTATCAGAGTTTATCTTTGGAATAACTTCAATTAATTTAATGCCAAACCTTTAATTCGACAAATAATAGATAAAAAAAATATTACCTTATAAATAGGTGATGTTTTTTTATGAAAGAATCAATTATAAATGTGAGTATATATACAGTAATGATACTATTGCTTATCGGATACTACATGTATGTTAATTTAGAAACTAAAGAGCAAAAAACGAAGGAAGAAGTAACAACACAAGCTAGCATAATCGAGATAAATTCGGATGAAGAATTAGAAAAATACTTAGTAGGAGTAGTCGCTTGTGAGATGCCAGCATTATATGAAGCAGAAGCATTAAAGGCTCAAGCTATAACTTCAAGAACTTATGCCTTATATCAAAGAGATGAAAAAAATGTAAGTTTAACAAATCAAGATCAATGCATAAAAACAGAAGAAGAACTTAAAGAAACTTGGAAAGATAAATATGATGAATACTATAATAGAATACAAAAAGCTGTTAATGATACAAAAGGAACTGTAATGAAAAAATATGATAAATTGTTTAAAAGTTTCTATTTTTCAACATCGAATGGATTTACAGAAGATTCAGTAACAGTTTTTAAAGAAGGAAGTATTTCATCAGTCTCATCACCATGGGATAAAGAAAATAAGAAATATGAAGTTGTAGTTTACTTTGAAAAAGCAAAATTAAATGAAGTATTAGGTGAATTTACCATTTTAGAAATAACAAAAAGAAACACAACCAATCACGTCGAAGAAGTAAAAGTAGATGATAAAATATACTCTGGTATTGAATTTAGAAAACTACTTAATTTAAGAAGTACAGATTTTGAAATAAATCAGGTAAACGATACTTATGAGATAAAAACTCGAGGTTATGGTCATGGAGTAGGTATGAGTCAATTTGGTGCTAATATGCTTGCTAAGGACTCTAAAACATATGAAGAAATACTTAAATATTACTACGGTGATATAGAATTAAAAAAATATTAGTATAATTTAATACTTTTTGCTAACACTTTTATTAGGAAGGTGATAAAGTGAAGTCAAAAAAGTTAGTTGAAGTAGTAAGTTTAAGTGTTCTTATATTATCTGTAGTTGCTATTATTGGTGTAACATCATTTGTATCTAAAAATATTTTCTATGCTTTAAAAGACAATGATAATTCTTTTGTCTTAAAAGATATTGCATCGTCAGATTTACCAGTAGTGAGTGATGTAAAAAAAGTAATTGAAAAGCCATTCAATGATGAAAAAACTAATGTTCAAATAAAATTCTACAGCAAAGACGCAACTAAAGAAGAACAAGAAAAATCTTTAATCTTGTATGATAATACTTATATGCCAAGTACAGGAATAATATATTCAAACGAAGGCTCTTTTGATGTATTATCTGTTGCTGAAGGTAAAGTTGAAGATATTAAGCAAGATGAAGTATTCGGTAACATTGTTACAATAAAACATAATAATAATTTAACAACCAAGTATTCAAGTATTAAAGATGTTAAAGTTAATGTGGGAGACACTGTAAATTCTGGTGAAATAATCGGGACAAGTGGTATAAACAAAGTAACAAGTGTATCTGAAAACATGTTATACTTCGAAATGATTTATAATGGTGGATATGTTAATCCAGAAGATTATTATAATAAAGAAATTGAAGAAATGAATTAATGAATAAAGGGAATATATATATTAAAATAACGGATAAGTATATCTATACATTTTCTAAAAATAAAATAAAGAAATATGAATCTAAATATATTAAAGATGGCAAGGTGGATAATACCCACAAACTAATATTATATTTAAATAGACTTATAAACAAAAGTTTCATAAAAAAAAGATACATATTCGTGCTTGATACACTTTTATGTAACTCTGACATATTTGTTTATAAATATGTATTTGAAAACATGGGATTATTAAACTATAAAATTATAACAGATATAGATATCTTGAAAAAACATCTAAACGAAGACAATATAATTATAATGAATTGGAGTTCGTCTATAAATTATTGTTATTTAAACTGTAATGAAATAGTAATTAATAGATTTAATAAGAATATTATAAATCATTTAGATAAAAAGTATATATTAACTTGTGGTGATACAGAAACTCATCTGAAGTCAAATATACCTATTTATAATTATGAAGATACTGATAAGGTAATATTTAATTTTCTAAAAGAAAGTGAATAACACTTTCTTTTTGTATGTTATAATTTATATATAAATACAAACAAAAAGAAGCAGTCCCCCTGAGAACTGCTTCAAAGAATAAAAAGGGGTTGGCTAGTGTGATACTAGCACCAATTCGCCTGTAAGTGAATTGGTATTTAATATACTAATTGAAAAGGTGCTTTTTGTCAACACTTTTTTTAATATTTTTGATATTTTTGGAGGTAAAACATGGAATTAAACCAAATTAAGGGAATTGGCCCCAAAACAATTGAACATTTGAACAAACTAAATATCTATGATGTTGACTCTCTCGTAAGATATTATCCATATAGATATAACATATTTACTCCAAGTAAAATAGATTCATCTACTAGTGATGACGTCATTATAGTTCCAGGTAAAATAATAAGTGCACCAAAAGTATCATATATAAAAAGAAATTTTAATAAAGTATCATTTAGTTTTGAAACAGATAATATAATAACAAATGTATCAATATTTAATCGTGCTTTTTTAGCTCATAATTTGATTGTAGGAAAAAAAGTCACTGTAATTGGTAAATATAATAAATTAAGTAATCAGTTTATAGCATCAGATATATTATTATATGAACTTACAAGTACAAAAGTTGAGCCAGTTTATCATATGACATCAGGAATATCATTAAAAGGTATTCAAAAGTGTATAAATGCATCTTTATCAACAAATATTGAAATAAATGAAATAATACCTAACTATATACAAGAAAAATATAGTTTAATGGACACTAAAGAAGCTGTTAAAGAAATACATAATCCAACAAGTGCCAGTAACTTAAAACAAGCTCGTCTAAAATTAATCTACGAAGAACTATTTGAATTCATGTTTAAAATTAATCTAATAAAATATAAAAACCAAATATTTGATGATTTTACTATAAAAGATGTTACAATTGATGATTTAAATAAAATAATAAACACTATTCCTTTCAAGCTAACAAACGATCAATTAGAAGCCTTAAAAGAGATATTAAAAGATTTTCAAAATCTAAAGAGAATGAACAGACTAATTTTAGGTGATGTTGGTTCGGGAAAAACAATTGTTTCATTTATCGCAATACTTCTTAATCAATCAGCAGGCTACCAAAGTGCCTTACTTGCACCCACTGAAGTATTAGCTGTACAGCATTTCAACAACTTCACAAGTCTTTTTAAGGATATAAGAGTTGGTCTGTTAGTTGGTTCTCTCACAAAAAAGGAAAAAGGAGAAATACTTGAAAAACTAAAAAATAATGAAATAGATCTTCTTGTTGGGACACACGCCATGTTAGAAGACAATGTTGAATTTTCAAATATTGGCTTAGTTGTTACAGATGAACAGCATAGGTTTGGAGTTAATCAAAGAAAAGCATTGCAGAATAAAGGTCAAAATGTCGATGTATTATATATGTCTGCAACTCCTATACCAAGGACATACGCATTAACTATATATGGAGATATGGATATATCTTATATAAAAGAAAAACCAACTGGAAGGAAAGATATTATTACCAGACAGTATAAATTTAATGAAATGCCTAAGATAGTTAGTACAATAGAAGAAGAGTTAATAAATGGTCATCAAGCTTATGTTGTAGCACCCCTAATCGAAAGCGAAGAAGATACAGAACTAAATGACCTAAAACATATTGAAGAAACTTTAAGGGAGTATTTAAAAGGAAAATACACGATTGGAATACTGCATGGTAAAATGAAACAAGTTGAAAAAGACAAAGTTATGAACAATTTTAAAGAGGGAAAAGTAAACATATTACTTTCAACAACAGTAATTGAAGTAGGGGTGGACGTAAAAAACGCAACGATAATAGCCATATTCAATGCTGAAAGATTTGGACTTGCAACATTACACCAATTAAGAGGTAGGGTAGGAAGAAATAGTCTACAATCTAAATGTATTTTAATATCCGATAAAGATACAGAAAGACTATCTGTAATGGAAGAAAGCAATGACGGATTCTATATATCTGAAAAAGACTTTGAACTAAGAGGCTCGGGTGATTTATTTGGAATAAGACAATCAGGAGAAATGACTTTTAAAATAGCTGATATAAAAAGAGACTATAAAATACTACTTCAATGTAAAAAAGATACAGAAGAATTCGTCCTAAATAACATAGAAAACGACTTTAGAGACTATACATATTATCGCAATATATTGTACTCAATGATGAATAACAATTGACAAATATTGAAAATTTGTTAAAATTAATATAGGTATGATAGCAATATCATACCGGTATATCATAACGATCACTTCAATGTTATGGTATATCAACCAAAACCCCCTGAAGATTCCCGCAAAACGCGGGAATCACTTTTTTT